>CAYMQL010000056.1:0-9914 GCA_964392255.1 uncultured Planctomycetaceae bacterium
CATCGTGGCCGAGCCGCGTCCGCCCAGGGCGTGCCACGCGCGGCAAACCTCGATCCAGCGATCGGCCGAGGCCTTGCAGGGGCTCAACGCGCGGCGCACGCGGTCGACCAGAATTTCCGCCCCGCCGCCGGGCAGCGACCCCAAGCCCGCCGCTTTCAACCGCACCAGCACCTCGCCGATCGGCAGGCCCGAGACGTTGGCAATGTGGTCGATCTCCGGCGGACTGAAGCCGTGGATGTTGATTTCGGGAAACTGCCGCTTGATATCGCGGAGCAGCGATTCATACCAGTCGATGCGCAGCTCGGGGTGCATGCCGCCTTGCAATAGAATCTGGTTGCCGCCCAGCGCGATCGTCTCTTCGATTTTCCGCCGCAGCGCGTCGGATTCGATGACGTAGGCGTCGGCGTCGCCCAGTCGGCGCGAAAAGGCACAAAACCGGCAGCCGCCAATGCACACATTCGTGTAGTTGATGTTGCGATCGATGTTGTACGTGCGCCAAGGCTCGGGATGCAGACGGCGCGTCGCGGCGTCGGCCGCATGCCCGAGCGCGGCCAGATCGTGCGATTCCAGCAGCACAAGGCCCTCGTCGGGGGCGAGACGCCGGCCCGCGATCGTTTTTTCGAGGATTTTATCGATCGAGTTCGAGATCATTTTTCGCCGTGCCCGGCGTAAAAAAGGAGCTTTGCACCGGGCGGCGCAAAGCCGTGGCGCCCGGCCAACGCATAAAAACGCTCAAGCCCTTGCCGCTGCCGATCGCCGAGATGGAACGTTAGGTTGTCGCGCAGATACGACAAACAATCGGCTTCGGGCAGCCCGACCGTCGGGGCCGCCTGATGCGCGATCTCATCAAGCCGCATGATGCCGTCGTCGCGGGCGGCAGAAAGCAACCGGTCGACATTCGCCAGTTTCATTCCAGGCCTGGCGATCCACATGGCGAACACAAACGGCAAGCCGGTCCATTGCAACCACTCTTGGCCCAAGTCCCACTCGAACGCAAAGCCGCCGTTGCTGGGCAACATGCCGCGGTCGCCGATCAACACCGCCGCGTCGGCATCGGTCTGGTCGAACGACTCGCCGATCGGCAACGGCCGGACCTCGGGCGCAATGCCGAAACGCTCCAAGAGCAGAATCCTTGCCAAGGCGGCGCTGGTGCGCGAGCCTTCGTCGAGCGCCAGCGTGCCGATGCGCTCCGGCGCGACCCGGCCGTAAAGCTTCACGCTCCGCACCGGTCCGTCGCAGGCGATGCAGGCGTCGGAAATGATGGAGTAACCCTTGTCGCCGCCGCGCGCGTATTCGATCGACGGGATCATGGCCGCATCGAGCCGTCCGGCCGCCAGAGCGTCGGCCAGCCGGCTTGGTAAATCGAAAACGACCTGCATATTCGGCGCGATCCGCTCCAGCGAAAAAACCAGCGGCCGCGCGTTCAGATAGGTCACCGCGCCGATGCGCACCGCCGCCTTGGTCGCCGCCTTGTTCGATTGCCGCGTCATCAGATTCGTCAGGGAATGCTCAGAAAATCTCCATTGTACTTCCTGGCAAACTGCGACAAAAGGCGCCGTCGAATCCGTGACGCCGCGATGTCGCAATAACCGGGGGTCCAGTAGCCGGGGGCTAACAGCCCCCGGAGAATCCTTCAGAGAACAAGCAACACGATTGTCTTGGCAACGATTCACACCGCATCTCCGCGCGGCGTATTTTTCGTCTTCCTCGCTACGATCGTCATAATCGTTAGACTCCGACGCGGACAAATTAGCGGCACTCTGTCGGAAGCTAGAGTTGTGTTGAACCCCCGGGAATCGCGAGATCATGCAAAACGCCACAAACACGTCGTCCGAGATGGACCTCGAGGCCATGATTGCCGCGGCGATCGAACGCAGTAGCGCGCTGGTCGACAAGGCGCAATCGCCCGCCGACGAGGAAGCCCCCTCGCCGTCAAGCCGCGAGGAGCCGTCCGATCTGTTTCTGCCGATCGAGCCGACAACTTTTCGCGAGGCTGGACTCACCGACAGCGAAGTCGAGGCCCTGATCCTCAAGTATCTGCTGAACCGCGGCGACGCCAGCGGGCGCGACATCGCCGACCAGATCAAGCTCAGCTTCGTGCCGATCCACGAATTGCTCCGCGAGATGAAGAACGAGCAACTGGTGGTCCATCGCGGATCGGCCCCGATGAACGACTTCCAATATCAGCTTAGCGACCTCGGCCGCGAGCGCGCAAGGCGACTTTCGCAACAGTGCACTTACTTCGGAGCCTCGCCGGTTGCGTTGGACGACTACATCGCCAGCGTCCACGCCCAATCGCTGACCAATCAGCAGCCGACCGAGGACGACCTGTGCCGTGCGTTCGAGGGCTTGTTGTTGAGCAAACACATGCTCGACCGGCTTGGGCCGGCGGTCAATTCCGGCCGCGGGCTTTTTTTGTTCGGACCGCCGGGCAACGGCAAAACCTCGATCGCCGAGCGCATCACCGCCGTCTTCGGCAGCGCCATTTGGATCCCCCGCGCCATCGGCATCGACGGCGACATCATCCGCGTGTTCGACCCGATGTGCCACGTCGAGACCCCGCTGCCGCCGGGCGAAGGCCTGCTCGACAATCGCAAAATCGACAAACGCTGGGTCCGCGTCCGC
This sequence comes from uncultured Planctomycetaceae bacterium, assembly GCA_964392255.1. Classification (GTDB taxonomy): domain Bacteria; phylum Planctomycetota; class Planctomycetia; order Pirellulales; family Thermoguttaceae; genus CAYMQL01. The sequence goes on from CAYMQL010000056.1 coordinate 2,626, forward strand.
CGGCCGACGATCCTCGCCGGCGGCGAGTTGAGCATGTCGCAGTTGGAGGTCACGACCGACGCCAACACGAACATCAGCGAGGCCCCGCTGCAACTGAAAAGCAACTGCGGCACCTTGGTGATCGACGATTTCGGCCGCCAGCGAATGCGCATCGACGAACTGCTTAACCGCTGGATCGTTCCGCTGGAAACCCGCTACGATTTTCTCAACCTTACCTCCGGCAAAAAGATCAAGGTGCCGTTCGATCAACTTGTTGTCTTTTCAACCAACCTCGAACCCCGCGAACTGGTCGACGAGGCCTTTTTGCGGCGCATTCCCTACAAGATCGAGGTGGTCGATCCGACGGAAGACGAGTTCCGGAGGCTTTTCGAGATGCTCGGGGTGAAGCTGGGCGTCGCCTATCGCCGCGAGGCGGTCGATTATCTGATTGCCACGCACTATCGGGCGATCGATCGCCCGCTGCGCTACTGCCACCCGCGCGACCTGCTTCTGCAAGTCGGCAACTACTGCCGCTACCACGGCTCGCCCGCCGAAATGACCAACGAAAACTTCGACCGTGCGGTGGAAAATTATTTCGCGGTAATGTAGAAATCTGTAGGGTGCGTGCTTGCACGCACCCTACCCTACTACCCTACCAACGAGAGGAGTATGGACATGGGCAAAACCGAGAAAGTTACAGCCACGTTCATTATGATTGGCATGGTTGGCTTTGTACTCCTTGGTTTAGTGTGCGAAACAAGGTACCCTGATAGCCCGTTTACGCAGTGGTTCAGCGCATATTTCGCTCCTTGTTTATGGCCGATACGTCCCATCTTCCATGCGATTTTTGGCTAAGGTAGAACAGAACCCACGACCGCCTGTATGGCGGTGGGTTCGATGCAGAATCGTGAGCTACGGACTGAAGTCTATTTCCTTTTTCCCGCACAACGACCGCCGGCCGCTCCAAAACTTTCCCTGACAACGCCTCCGCCCGCTGCTACATTATGGCCGTCCCAATGGATCCGTCCGGCCGAACACGTATCGGACCATTCGTCGCGACCGACGGTCGCGGCTTTATGGGGCGTTAGCTTGCGAGAGTAGATTCTGCCAATATTCTCTGGCTTGGCGCAAGGCGTCGGCGGCCGTCTGGTGCAAATCCGGATCGGATGATTTGATTTGTCCCGCGCGCTGGTCCACCCAATCGAGAAAGAACTGGACCGCGCTGCGGCTGATGCGCGGCAGGCCGCCGATCTCGACGTAATACGGCCCGGTCATCGCAAAGCGATAGGTTTTCGGCTGGTCGGTTACGGCGCGAACGAGGAACCAGCCGCTCCGTTCGAATTGCAGCCCGGGCAGCTTGCCGCTTTTGGCGTAGCGGTCGAACGCAATGGAATGCTCGACCTTTCCGTCGCGGACGATCTCCAGATAGCTGATGCGCTCGCGGGTCGAGAGGGTCAGGCCGATTTCCAGGTCGAGCGTCGCGCCGGCGTCGGCGTGGAAGACGTGGCCGGGATACTGACCTTCGACCGTCGGTTTCAACAGCGGTCCGTTGGTCACAAATACACGACCCGCGCGCAGCCCGTCGAACCATTTTTCATAGTCAAGCTCGCCATCGACGTGGACATATACGCGGTTGTAGCCGACCGGGTTGGGCGACACGCCCGATCCGCTGCCGGCGCTGGGCGGAATGCGCAGGCCGCACTCCAACAACAGAAAATAGATGTCCTGCGACCATCGGGCGTTGCCGGCCGGATCGGGATAGCGGACGCGGTCGCGGGGCCGTCCGCCGGCCTCGTTGCCCGACGCGGTTTCGCGTCCCATGCGGCTGTGGGCGATCTCGATCGAGTCGATCTGGCCCGCCGCGACCAGCAGCGGCAAGTCCCACCAGAACGGCTTGCTCGCGTCGATCCATAGCCCGCCGGCCTTGCGCGCGTCGGCCAGCCATTTCATCGCCGCCGGAGCGTCTTGCTGGTCGGTCGGCAAAGATTGCGATGCCGGCAGATTCAGCAGCAACAATTCCGTGCCCGGCCACGCGCAAACGCCCGCAAGCGGCTGATAGAACCGATCGCCGTCGAATTGCGTGAGTGCGAGATTTTTCGGCGGCAGCTTGGCGGGCGATTTTTTGCCGCTCGACTGTGGAATCACTGCGACGACGTGCAGGTCGTCGGCTTCCATGAGCAACTCGATGTCGCCGAGCGGCCGGCGAACGTCGAGATCGCCCGACCACCAGCCGTCGGCGGCCATGTCGGTGAACCGCCGCAGCTCGACTTGCTTCGCGTCGTCGGCAAAGTGGTTGATCGTAAAGTGACCGGTCTGGTCGAGATATTCCAGGCCGCGTTCGATCGTGAAGGTGTAGCCGCCGATCGGCAGCCGAAGGACGATTTCGCCCGGCACGACGAAATGATCGTGCCAGAACGGCGTTTTTTCCGGCTTGAAGGGCTTTTTCTTCGGTCCTACGATGTGCATTCGGCAGGCGACGGGCTTGCCCGTGTCGCGGTCGACGACCGAAAGCTTCAACTGTCCGGTCGATGCGGCGCCGGACTCACGGGCCGCAAGTAACGTCAGTACGATTGCCAAGCCGGCCGCATACCGGCGGCAAGTCGATGAAAAAAGTCGCGTGAACATGGCGGTTCGAGGGCTGCCCGCAACGGCGGCTGCCGAAATGTTGAAATGTGCAGGTGGCAAGGCTCAGATAACTATAGCACGCCGCAAGTTACGTCAACGGCCATACCCCGGCTTGATCCGCTGCCGGGCCAATCCCTACAATAAGACCTGATTCGACGCTTGAACGCTTTGGGAAAGGATGCGGGCGGCAGAATGGCCGAGGACTACTACAAGACGTTGGGAGTGCCCAAAAACGCCTCGCAGGCCGAAATTCAGAAGGCCTATCGGGAACTGGCTCGCAAGCACCATCCCGACATGAACCCCAACGACAAGACCGCCAAGAAAAAGTTTCAGGAGGTGCAGGCCGCCTTCGACGTGCTGAACAATCCCGAGAAGCGGGAGATGTACGACCGCTACGGCAGCTCGTTCGAGACGATGGGCGCCGGCGGACCGCAAGGGGCGCACACGTGGAACTGGTCGCCCGGCGCGGGACCGGGGCCCGGCGGTTTTTCGGCCGAAGACATCGATCTGAGCGAGTTTCTGGGCGAGCGTTTCGGCCAGGCGGGGCCCGGCGGGTTCGCCGACCTGTTCGGCCAGTTCCGACGCGCCGGCGGCAAAGGACGCAAGGCGGCCGGCGCTTCCGGACGCGGCGCCGACCTGATCCATGAAATCCAAATCCCTTTCGCCACGGCCGTCGCCGGAGGCCAGGTGCAGGTGGCCGTGCAGCGACCGTCGGGCAAAACCGAAACGCTCAACGTTAAAATTCCGGCCGGCGTTGACGAAGGAAAAAAAATCCGCATCCGCGGCCAAGGCCAGCCCGCCGGACGCGGCGGAACGCCGGGCGATATCCTCCTGACAATCCACGTCGCCCCGCATCCATTCTTCCAACGCCGCGGCAACAACCTGCTGGTCCGCGTGCCGGTCACGCTCGGCGAGGCCGCCGGCGGCGCCAAAGTCGATCTGCCCACGCCGCGCGGAACCGTCAGCCTCAGCGTTCCGCCGGGCACGTCCAGCGGCGCAAAACTCCGCGTGAAAGGCCACGGCGTCGCCCCCAAGACCGGTACGCCCGGCGACCTGCTCGCCGAAATCCTGATCGTGCTGCCGAAATCGCTCAGCGACGCCGACCGGCAGGCCATTCGCCGGATCGACGAACAATACGCGCAAAATCCGCGCAAAGATTTGCGTTGGTAGCGGCGCGGCCGCGATTGAATCTCAGGATGCCGATATTCTGTTTATTGCGTCTCAGGAAAGTAATGTCGTATCAAGATAGCCGGGGGCTAACAGCCCCCGGAGCGAAGCCGCCAATCCAAGCACTTTCCGGGGGCTGTTAGCCCCCGGCTATTGCGACATTATTTACCTGACACGCTAAACCGTCGGCCGCAAGAGTTCGTGGCTCCGATGCGTTAGTTTTCTTCCGACGGCGCGGAATCTCGCACGGGGTCGGGATCTCGCATCCACTTGAAGCCCGTCGCCGACTTGATTTCGTCAAGCCAGGCGTCGAACAACCGCTGCCGATCCGCCTGTGCGGCCGGAGCGTACTTGCTAAAATCGTCGACCTCGAACTGCTGCCAAAGCACCGCGTGCGTCGGGCTGAACTCGGCCGGCTGGACCACATAGGCGATCGTCTGCGGTGCGTTCATCGCAACGCCGACCTGTCCGGGCTCCAAACGAAACACCGTCCGCATGAATTCCTCGCCGGCGTGCTCGATGCCCGGCACATCGCTCAATCGGGCGGCGCTCGGCGCCGATCCCAGCGGCACGTTGCCGAACGTGACCCAAGTGAACGGCGGCGGCGCGATGATCGGCAGGTCCGATCGCTCGGCGAATGCTTGCTTCAACGGTTTGTCGGCCTTCGCGGCATCGTCGGCCAAGGCCTGGGCTGCCTCGAGCGCCAACTTTCGGGCTTCGATCATCTTCCACGCTTGCAAAACCTGTTCGCGCACGCCCGGGTCCTCGAACTTCGGCACGCGGGCCGCGGTCTCTTCGGTTTTCCAGAACAGGTACCAGTTGCCGGCAAGGTCCTGCGATTGTTCGGGGCGGAACTCGCCCGTCGATTGGAAGGCATACGCTCCGACCCAATCGCTGCCGCCGATGACCGACGCGCCGATGTCGAGCGAGGCCGCGTCGGCCTGCGAAATCAAACCCGTGCTGACGAACGAAAGCCCGTTCTCCTTCGCCAGCTTTTCGAGGTCGGGCTTGGCCGGAGGCGAAGGCAGCGGCTTCTTCGAATCGCCGCTCTGTTTGTGGCCGGACGGCTGGAGGGTCGCCACCTTGTATTTGCTCCACTCGCGGCGGTAGGCGTCCATCGGCTCGCGTAGAAGGGCGAAAATCTTCTCGACTTTCTGCGCGGCGATCTTGCTGCGGATGTGGCCCCTTGTGATTTCCGACAGAACGGGCTTGGCTTCCGCCGGTTTTTCGGCGGCGGGCTTGTCGGCGGCGGCCTCGGGCGATTCTTTCTCGGCCGGCTGCGACGCGGCCTCTTTCGACTCTTGCAACAGCGCCGTCAACAGGAACGGCGACTTGTGGCCCGCGGCCGAAGTGTCCTTGGACTTCGGCTCTTCCGTTTTGTCCGGCGTTTGGGGTGCGGCAGGTTTTTGGTCCGCGTTCGGTTCCGCCGGCTTTTCAGCGTCGTTGGCCGCAGGCGCTGCCGCCGCTTCCTTCGATTCTTCCGATTTCTTGGCCTCGACGGACGGCGATTCCGCCTTGAGCTTCGCCTTGATCTCCTCCAGCCGCTTCTCCATCTGCTGGTATTCTTCTTTGTGCTTCTCGTAGTATTCGAGAATTTCCTGTTCGGTCACCATCTCGGGCGCAATGAATTTCTCGGCATCGGCCTTGAAGTACTCCAAGGCGACCTTCTGCGGTTCGTGGAAGCCCGGCTCGGGCGAGTCAGCCCGCGAGTCCCGGGTCTTGTGCTTCTCGAAAAAGGCCTTCAACTCCGCCTCGCTCGGCTCTTCGACGCGGTCGAGATAGTCGGCCACGGGCACGGCCGCCGCCTCGATCGTCGCGGTTTGCTTCACGCGGGTGAAATAGTCCCAACGTTGCGCGGGCGTAATGCCCGCCATGCTAACCATAAATATCTGCTGCAACTGCTGCCTGGCCAGTTCGTCGCGCACCGCGTCGAGAAACTGCCGCTCAGAAATTCCCATCCGGCGGAAGGTCTCTAAAAACACGTCGCGCTTGACCATGTTCTGGGTTATCGCGGCGAGAAAACCGTTGATCAATTCGTTGCTAACCACCATGCCCATCTGCTGGGCATAGCGGGCCAGCAGCCAACTGTTGACGACCGATTGCTCGGTGGTGTTGCCGATTTGGGTTTCAAGCCATTGCTGCGTCTGATTCTGGCTTAGGCCGACGGCCTGCAACACGTTGCTGAAAACGGCCAGCAATTCCTGCCGCTGCCGCCGAAGGTTTGAAACGTCCCACTCGCGGAGGTCGCCGAACGCCGCAGTTTCCACCACGACGGCGTTTCTGACCGTCTGCGAGCCCATCCTATCCATAACGACCGGCAGAAAAACGAATGCTATGATCGCCAGCAGGCACGCCGCGGCCATCATCGTTTTCTGATTTTTTCGGAAGACGGTAAACGGACTCGCCATCGCGTGCTATCCTTCTGGTGAGGGGGTGCGGTAAGGAACTCGGCTTGACAAGCCTGCCCCCGGGGCAGTAATGGTGTCGCAAGTCGCTGTGCGCCCCGGGGTACGGTCGCTGTTTGTTCAACGAACCATAATCCGGCAATTCTAAACGGGTTGAGCGCAAATGCAATGCCAATTCGGCTTGGGTTGTGCCGAGGGCGTCGAACGTTACAATTTCATAGCTTACCTAGTCTCTCAGGAATAGCATGGCCAAAAAATCCACTGCCGCCGATGGAACGCCGTTGGTGATCGTCGAGTCGCCGGCCAAGGCCCGAACGATCAGCAAGTTTCTTGGTCGGGGTTATGCGATCGAGGCGAGCATCGGCCACATACGCGACCTCCCCCAAGGGGCTAAGGAGATACCCGAAGAGTTTAAAAAAGAGGACTGGGCCTATCTGGGCGTAAACGTAAACCACGATTTCGAGGCTGTTTACGTCATCCCGCACGAAAAAAGCCAGCAGGTTCGCAAGCTCAAAAGCTTGTTGAAGGGGGCCAGTGAACTCTATCTGGCGACGGACGAAGACCGCGAGGGAGAGGCCATCAGTTGGCATTTGTGCGAGGTCTTGCGGCCCAAAGTGCCGGTCCGTCGGTTGGTGTTCCACGAGATCACCGAAGAGGCGATTCGCAACGCCTTGCAGCATCCTCGCGAAATCGACGAGAACCTCGTCCGTGCCCAAGAGGTTCGGCGGATCGTCGACCGTCTGTACGGCTACGACGTTTCCCCGCTATTGTGGCGCAAGATACGGCCGCGGCTTTCGGCCGGCCGCGTGCAAAGCGTGGCGGTGCGGCTGATTGTCGAACGGGAGCGGCAGCGGATGGCGTTTGCGGCCGCCTCGTTTTGGGACCTGCTGGGCACGTTCGCCAAGCCGGGCACGGCGCCGTTCCAGGCGGAACTGGCCTCGGTCGACGGCCGGCGCATTCCCGCCAGCCGCGATTTCGACCCGGCCACCGGCCGACTGAAAGACCCCGGACTGCTCCAGTTGGACGAACGCGAGGCGAACCAACTGGTCGAGCGGCTGCGCAATGCCGAGTGGCGCGTCGCCAACTTGGAAGACAAGCCTTATACGACCCGCC
>CAYMQL010000057.1:0-7489 GCA_964392255.1 uncultured Planctomycetaceae bacterium
GGGCCAACAGCCGCCTCGCGCTCTACCCGGAAATCGAAGCGGCCATCCGCCGGATTCATCCTTACGAAGTGCCCGAGATTCTGGCCGTGCCGGTGCTCGACGGCGGCGCCGACTATCTTGCCTGGATCGACGCCGAGGTCAAATGGCCCGGCGGCGACGGTGGTTGATGGGGCGGGTTTTACGGCCCCCATCTTGCGGACTTCGCGTCGAAAAGCAACAATGGCGGCGCGCCCTGCGTAGGACATGTATCTTGTTCGCAAAACGATCCCCAAAATCTGCAAGGAGATTCCCATGTTTCGACGACTTGCGGCGGGCTTGCTGCTGACCATTTTCGCGTTGCTGGGTTCGCTTGCGCCGGCGACGGCCGCGGACGACATTTTGAAGTTGACGCCCGAAGGGGCGTCGGGCCTGGTCGTCATCAATCGGGCGGGCACGCTGGACGCCAAGTTTCAGGCGTTGGGCCGTGTGATGATGCTGCCCGTGCCCGCGCCGCTGGCATTGCTCAAGCTGCAATTCGGCGTCGCCGAAGGTTTTGACGAAAATGGAACGCTGGGCCTGCTCGTGCTGCCGCCGGAAGAGAAACAGGCGCTGCCGCGAACCGTTCTGCTGGTTCCCGTGGCCGACTACGACAAGTTTGTCGGGCAGTTCAAGCCCGAAGACGCCGCAAGCGAAACGGCCGAGATCAAAATCCTCAACCAGTCGGTTTGCGTCCGCCGTCTGGGCGGCTACGCCGCGATGGCCGAACTGGCGCATCGCGAGATTTTAGAGAAACAGTTGAAGGCGTCGGCCTCGGTGCCCGCCGCCTTGGCCCCGTGGCAGGCGTGGCTGGCCGAGAAGGACGTCGGCGCGGTTATCCTCCATCCGGGCATCGCTCGGCTGGCGACGCGCGTGGAAGAAGTGTTGCAACGGATCCAGGCAACCGTTGCCAACGGTCCCAACAAGGAAGCCAAAAACATCGCCGGCGTGTTCGACATGTACGCCGAGCTGTTGAAGACGGCGAATCAAGAGGTCGCGTCTGTCGGCTTCGGCCTGCAACTCGACGAGAAGAGCACGCTGCGTCTGACGAAGCGCGTTTTGCTAGTCCCCGACGGCCGCTGGGCGAAAATCGCGTCGCAAGCGCAGCCGGCCAAGGAGAATTTGCTGGCCGGGCTGCCCGAGGGTCCGTTTGTCCTCGCCGGCGGCGTGCCGTTCTACGGCGAAACCATGATGAAACCGGTAACCGACATGATGAAAAACATGTCCGGCATGTACGGCATGACCCCGGAACAGATGGACAAGATGATCACACTTTCAATGGACCTAATGCGGGGCATGCACGGAACTTCGGTCGCGCTGACCGTAGGTCAAGCGGGCGAAAGTCTGTATTCGCCAATGATCCTCGTGATGCAGGTCGACGACTCTGCTGCCTTTCTCACGCAGTACGAAGCACAGACCAAGGCATACGGCGATTTGCTCCGCGAGGTCGACAATCCGATGCTGCCCGCGCCGGAGATCGAGAAGACCACGGTTGGCGACGTTGCGGCGCTGCAACTGACGGTCAAAGCGTCCAGCTTGCCCGAAGAACAGCAAACGCCCCAGCAGGCCAAGATGATGCGGGTCATGTTCGGTCCCGAAGGAAAGCTGGTCGGTTGGATTGCCGCGGCCAACAAACAGCGCGTTGTGTTTGCTTATGACAAGGATCGGTTGCTGGCGGCGATCGAAGCCATTCAGCAAGGCAAGCCGGGCCTGGCCGCAGACGCCGACGTAGCCAAGACCGCGGCCTTGCTGCCGCCGAATCCCGTGGCCGTCGGGTATCTGAGCCCGGCCGGAGCGATCGAGTTCGCCAAGTGGTTTGTGCCGGCCGTCTCGCCCATGGGGGCCGGTTCGGACCTGAAACTGCCTGCGTTCCCCAAGACGCCGCCGATCGGCATGGCCATCACGACCGGCCCGAACGAAGTGCAATCTTGCCTGGTCATACCGGCCGAGGTGTTTCAGGCCGTCGGCCCGTATGCGATGCAGGTGCAGGCGATGCGCATGGCCCCGCCGGCCGGCGGGAAGCCCGCCGCGCCGCCGCTGAAGCCATCGGGCAATTGACCCCGGAGAGAAGCCCCCGGCCATAGCAGGCGGGGGGGGCAGATCGCCGCCCCCGCCTAAGTCGGTGTTTTGAAATGTCTACCCTCTCCCTTTGGGAGAGGGGCAGGGGGTGAGGGCCGTGCGGATCAACGGCCAAGTACTCCGAGGTTTTCGTAACGAACCAGCCCTCACCCTAACCCTCTCCCGAAGGGAGAGGGGACCGATCTTCTTAATTTCAAAACACCTTCTAAGTCGGGGGCGTTTTTTCTGCCGGAACCCTCTTTTCCCACGCCGACAATCAATTATAATGACGGGTCTGTTTACCCGCCGCTGAACCTGAGCAAGAGCGAACGTCCATCATGCCGAAGATGAAGACCCACAAGGGCACCAAGAAGCGTTTCCGCCTGACGGCCACGGGCAAGGTGAAGCACCGGCCGGCGGGCACGAGCCACTTGGCCGCCCGCATGAGCCAGAAACGCAAGCGAAACCTCCGCGGGAGCGTCGTCGTCGACAAGGTCGAGGCCGCGAAAATTCGCACCGTTTTGGGCAAGCACAGCTACTAGCACTGAACCAGCGGAACGGGCGACAAAAACGCTTCCCCCGTGAGGGAAGGGCCTGGTTTCCGCAAAAACCTGAAGGCTTTCCGAGATGAGAACCACCAAGGGTGCGGCCCGCAATCGGGCCAAAAACCGCCTGTTCAAACGGGCGAAGGGTTATGTGGGCGGACGCCGACGCCTGTTGCGCACCGTCAAAGAAAATCTGGTTCGGGCGGGCGTTTTCGCCTACCGCGACCGCCACAACCGCAAACGCGACTTCCGTCGCCTCTGGATCATCCGCATCAACGCCGGCGTCCGCGCGTTGGGCCTGCGCTACGGCGAGTTCATCGCCGGCCTGAAAAAGGCCAACATCGAATTGGACCGCAAAATCTTGGCCGACATGGCCGTCATGGACCCCAAGGGTTTCGAGACGGTCGTGGAATTGGTCAAAAAGGCGCTGGCGAAGTAGTATCCCGCAATACGGAAGTATGAATGATGAATGCTGAATGCTGAATGGCCGGTCGCTTGGTCGCCATTCATCATTCAACATTCATCATTCATCATTTCTCATGGCACTTGCAGAATTCTTGTCCGAACTGGACCTGCTGGCCGGCGACGCCGCCAAGGCGTTTTCGGCGGCCGCCGACGCCGCCGCGTTGGAAGCGGCGCGCATCGAGTTTCTCGGTGCCAAAAGCGGCCGGCTCAAGGCCGTGCAAAAAGGCCTGGGATCGGTCGACAAAGCCGACCGGCCCGCCGCCGGCAAACGATTCAACGAGGTCAAGCAGTCGATCGAAGCGGCCCAGCAATCGGCCGAGCAGCGGCTGGCGTCGATCGTGCGGCCCGCGGCCCAGGCCGAGCAATTCGATCCGACGGTGCCCGGCGTGCGTCCGCGGCTGGGTCGGCTGCACCCGATCACGCAGACGATCGAAGAGTTGAAAGAGATCATGGGCCGGCTGGGGTTCACCGCAGTCGATGGACCGGAGGTCGAAGATCCCTGGCACAATTTTGAGGCGTTGAACATCCCGCCCGAGCATCCGGCCCGGGATCCGTTGGAAAATTTTTATCTGGGGACGGGGGAGAGGGGAGAGGGGAGAGGGGAGAGGGGAGAGATTGAAGCCTCTAAATCCCCAAACCCCAAAATCCCAAAATCCCAAAATCCCTCGCCCCTCGCCCCTCGCCCCTCGCCCCTGCTGCTGCTCCGCAGCCAGACCAGCACGGTGCAGATTCGCGTGATGGAAAAGACGCCGCCGCCGGTGCGGATCATCTCGTGCGGCCGGGTGTATCGGCCCGACACGGCCGACGCCACGCATTATCCGATGTTCCATCAGATCGAGGGCCTGCTGGTCGATCGCGGCGTGACGATGGCCGACCTGAAGAGCACATTGCGGCTGTTCGCCCGCAGCGCATTCGCCGACGACGTACACATCCGCTTCCGCCCGTCGTTCTTCCCGTTCACCGAGCCGAGCGTCGAAGTGGACATGAGTTGGCACGGCGGTTGGATCGAGATGGGCGGGGCCGGTATGGTCGATCCCAACGTGCTTCGCGCCGTCGGCTACGATCCCGAGCAGTACACCGGCTTCGCCTTCGGCCTAGGCATCGAGCGCATCTGCGCCCGGCGCCACGGCATCAGCGACATTCGCGAGTTGTATAAGAACGACGTGCGATTTTTGCACCAATTCTGAAAGGGGGGCTGGGGACTCGGGACTCGGGACTCGGGGATGGGGACTCGGGAACTGGGGGTTGGGGATTCGGGGCTCGGGAAAAGACACTCATAGGAGGGAGAGGATGTGTTGACGGGATGGATGTGTTGACGGGATGGATGCGTTGACGGGATGGATGTGCTGACGGGACGGAAGGTGTTGACGGGATGGAGAAGATGTCCATAGTCTAAGGGCCGTTCACGGCCCTTGTCCGCCGTAGGCGGTATTCGGCCCGGCGTTTACGCCGGGTTCGTGAGGAGCGGTGTAACGATTGATTTGTCAGGCCCGTTTACGGGCCTCCTGTGTGTGTGGGTTGAGGAACGTCCGATGCCGCACAATTATTACAGTGAAATAAATCTACACGTCACCTGGCACACCAAAAACAGCTTACCGCTGCTAACCCAGACCGTTGAACCGTTGGTGCATCGGTACATCAAACAACGATTGGTGAATGAAAAAGGCATCTTCATTCACGAGATCGGAGGAACGGAAACGCACGTTCACCTGGCCCTGACTATCCAGCCAACGATTGTCATCAGCGACTTGATCGGCCAACTGAAAGGCTACCGCAACAAGTTGCTCCAGTGGCAGACCGGCTACGGCGTGGTGAGTTTCGGAACCGGCGATTTGGATTGGGTGAAATCCTACGTTCGCGATCAGCGGCGGCACCACGCCGAAGGAAAGACGTTCGATCGTTTGGAACGGTTTGTTGCGGTGGAGGATGTACAGGACGCCCGTGAACGGGCGTGACAATAAAAATGATTGTGGTTGGCAATGCCCGACCCGTGCTCAAGCACGGGCCTAATACCGCCTGCGGCGGACAATGCCCGTAAACGGGCATGCGGACGACCGTTACAGTGGACATCGTGATCGGGAAGAAACAATGTTTGACAACAAGTCGCAAGAACAGATCGGCTTCTATGTCTACGGGTTGTTTCATCCCGACAATCCTGCTTGGCCCTTCTATATCGGCAAAGGCTGCCACAATCGCGTATTCAGCCATGCCGCAGGCCTGCTTTCTGCGGACGAACTAGCCGAAGGACTGCTTTCGCCAAAGACAGAAGTTATCACCAAGATTAAGCGCGCCGGAAAGGTGGTTGTTCAGAAAATTATTCGGCGCAACTTGTCTAAAGAAGAAGCATTCTTGGTCGAAGCGTCCCTTATCGATCTCGTCAACCACATAAGGCCAGAGACCTTGAAGAACCGGATCAAGGGGCAAGGTGTTCGCAATGGAATTGTCGATGCCCTGGATCTCGCGGCTGAGCTTCAGGCCGAAACCCTATCCACTGAAATGCCGGTTCTTCTACTGAAAATCGATAAGCGGTGGAAGAAGCTGCGTTCTCAGTACGGCGCCGCGCATTCAATCCCCGTTCCAGAGTTGTATAAAGCGGTTCGTGGGCACTGGAAAGTCAGTCTGTCGCGCGTGAAGCGGGCTGAGTGCGTATTGGCGATTGCACATGGGCTTGTTCGTGCGGCGTTTGTAGCCGAGCGTTGGTCGTTAAGAGAGGCTGATAGACGATGGGGATTTACCGGAAAGCCAGCGACACAGCCGCATGCGAGCCTTGTTGGCAAGTCCGTTGCGCTGCATTATGAGCAGGGCAACCAAAACCCCGTGAGATATATCAACTGCTAACCGAGTAGCGGGTTCTGACCCCAATCCCCGACCCCGAATCCCGAATCTCCAACCCCTAATCCCCAATCCCTTCCCTCCCATGATCGTCTCCTGGAACTGGCTGAAGCAGTACGTGCCGCTTGACATGCCGCTCGAAGAGTTGGAGCGGCGGTTGATGATGGCGGGATTGAACCATGAAGCGACCGCAGAAGTGGCCGGCGATCTGGCCATTGATCTCGAGGTGACCAGCAACCGGCCCGACTGCCTGGGCCATATCGGCATCGCGCGGGAAGTGGCCGTGCTTTGGGGGCTGGAGCTGAAGGTGCCGGCCGCTCAACCGGCGATAGGTTTGCCACCAGCTATTCCGCCAGCAGAAAAGCTGGTCAAGGTGCGGATCGACTGTCCCGACTTGTGCCTGCGTTACACGGCCCGGGTGGTTCGCGGCGTGAAGATCGGCCCGAGCCCGAAATGGATGGTCCGGCGGTTGGAGGCAGTGGGCATCGCGGCGATCAACAACGTGGTCGACATCAGCAATTATGTGTTGATGGAGTGCGGCCAGCCGCTGCATACGTTCGATTTCGGCCGGCTCAAGGGGGCGGAGATTATCGTTCGCCGGCCGGTCTCGGGCGAGACGATCGAGGCGATCGACCATAAGACCTATGTCTTGCAGCCCGAGATGTGCATGATCTGCGACGCGGTCGAACCGGTGGCGGTCGGCGGCGTGATGGGCGGGGCGAAAACCGAGATTTCGGCCGCTACGCGCGACGTGCTGGTCGAGGCGGCCGAGTTCGATCCGGTCTCGATCCGCAACACGGCCCGGCTGTTGAATCTGCACAGCGATTCGTCGTATCGGTTCGAGCGGCGGGTCGATCCCGAGGGGCTCGATTGGGCCAGCCGCCGCTGCTGCGAGTTGATTTTGGAAATAGCCGGAGGCGAGCTTGCCTCCGGTGTGGTCGACGTGGGCCAGCGGCCGCCCCGGCGCGAGCCGATCGTGTTGCGGTTGGAGCAACTCAAGCGGGTGCTGGGCATCGACGTGCCGATCGAACGGGTGCGAGCGATTTTAGCGGCGCTGGGGAATGAAGAAATTGCACAGCCCTCACCCCCGGCCCCTCTCCCAAAGGGCGAGGGGAGCAGAAGCATCGCGTCCCCCACCCCATACCCCACGCCCCTCGTCCCTCGTCCCTCGTCCCTCACTGTCGTTCCGCCAAGCTGGCGGCGCGATCTTTCGCGCGAGATCGACTTGATCGAGGAAGTCGCCCGCATCCACGGCTACGAGGCCATTCCCGAGGACGTGGGCGTGCCGATGGCGCCCTCGGCGCGGCGGCGCGAAGACCGCGTGCTGGAAAAAATCCGCCGCGTGTTGACCGCGTGCGGTTTCGACGAGGCGGTCACGTTGAGCGTGGTCGACCAGCGGATTTCCGATTCGACGAGTCCCTGGACCGACGCGCCGCCGCTGCAAAGCCAGATGCCGGTGATTCGCGGCGCCGATTGTCTGCGGCGGAGCGTGGCGCCGAGCCTGCTGGCGGCCCGACGGACCAACGAGGCGTTGGCCAACTCGGAGATCGAGCTGTTCGAGATTGCCCGGGCGT
>CAYMQL010000057.1:7499-8705 GCA_964392255.1 uncultured Planctomycetaceae bacterium
GGGAATGGCGGTGCCGCGCGAAGAACTGATGCTGGCCATCACGAGCGGCCGCGAGGTGCCGGTCGTCAAGGGCGTCGTCGAGGCGATTCTTTCCGAGCTGAAGGCGTCGATTCCGCTTGAAACCGCCGGGGCCGACGTTGCCGCGCTCGATCCGGCGGCGGCCTGCTGCTGGCGGTTGGGCGGCGAAAGGTTCGGCTACGCCGGCCGATTGACCGACGCGGCTCGCGAGCAGTTCGATCTGCGCGGGCCGAGCACGGTGGCCGAGATTCGGCTTGCGCCGCTGTTTGCGGCGGCCGATCTGGTGCCCCGCGTCGTGCCGCAATCGTCCTATCCGGCCGTCAGCCGCGATTTGAACCTGGTGGTCGACGAGTCGGTGCGTTGGGCCGAGTTGGCCGCGACGGTCCGACAAAGCGCGGGCCCGGCGTTCGAGTCGCTCGAATATCGCGACACCTATCGCGATCCGCAGCGGGTTGGCCCCGGCCCAAAAATTCTCCTGTTCAGCGTGGCGTTGCGTTTGGGCGAAGGCACGCTGTCCGGCGGTCAAGCCGTCGAATTCCGCGTCCAGATCGTGGCCGCGTGCCGTGAAAAACACGGAGCAGAGTTGCGGGCGTAGAACAAGTTTGCCGACGATTGACTGTCAGGTAAACAATGTCGCAATAGCCGGGGGCTAACAGCCCCCGGAGCGTGGTCGTCAATCCGTGCATATTCCGGGGGCTGTTAGTCCCCGGCTATCTCGACACGAAAAGATTTGCCTGATTCGCAATAAACGGCGGCAAGTCAGGACGGGCTAGCTGGTTGGGCCGTAGAACGCCGCGACCGGCAAATGGGTGCGACGGCGCACCATCTCTGCAATTGCGTCGACTTCCGCGTTGCTCAGCGCCGCGACCCAGGACTCGGTCGGCCGGCGAGCGAGCGTGTAGACTTGCACCAGATTGATATGTCCGCCGGCCGCCGCGATTTCGTTGAGCCGATCGCAATAGGCCTCCAGCTCGGCCGGCGGCGGCGCCTGTCCGCGAATGCGGAGAAAAATCGATTGGACGATGATCGGCTGTGCAAGGGCCGTTTCGCGCAGATTGTCGAGAATCCGCCGCCAAGGCACAAGCGAACGGTTCACCAGTCGGTAGTAGTCTTCGGTGCCGGCGTCGAGCTTGGCCCAAATTTCGCCGCCGTTGGCCGCCAACACCTGAAGCGCGCGGCGCACCCGCG
>CAYMQL010000057.1:8715-9871 GCA_964392255.1 uncultured Planctomycetaceae bacterium
GGCTGGCATTGGTGATCAGCACCAGCTTCAAGTCGGACAGTGCCCGGCGGCGGCGCACTTCGGCGCAGACGTCGACCGCCTGGTCGAAATTGGGGCAGGCCGTCGGCTCGCCGTCGCCGCTTAAGGCGATGTCGTTCAGCCGCCGCAACGGAGCGGGCGTGTCGCGGAGCTGCGGCCCCTCGAAAATCCGGCCGGAAACGACGCGATCGACCATTTCGTCCAACTCTACGGCAAGCCGTTCGACGTCGACCGGGGCGGATTCGGCGGGCCGGCTACGGTCGATCTGGCAATAAATGCAATCGAAGTTGCAGACTTGATCGAGGTTCAGGTTGACGCCGATTGAAATGCCGCCGGCCCGGCGGCTGAGTACGGGATAGACGTAGCGGTTGGCGTCGAAGCGGCGGGAATGGGCGTTGAACATCAGAGTCGGCGGCAGGAGCAATTCCAGGTGCAAAAAAACAGCCGGGAGCCAACAGCTCCCGGGGCATTGTTGCGAATCGCCGGGTTCGCCGGGGGCTATTGGCTGCCGGCGATTGCCTGCGATTTTGCGTTTGCGTTGACGCGGCTACGCGCGGCGGATGGCGGTGAATTCGTCCATGGTCACAGAGGTCAATTCGCCGTCGGGCAGTTCCAGCAAGACGACGTCGCTAAAGACTTTGTCGTCGTGGTTGCGATGGAAGTGCAGCCCGTGGCGATGACGCTCGATCCGTAGGACGGTGCCGCATGTTTTTGCGGCCCAGCTTTGTTGTCCCACGGTGACCCGATGCTCGACCTCGACGCGATCGCCGACTTTCAACTCGTCGAATTGGGCGAGAACTTCGCTCTGGCTGGTGGTCATGGCACAGCCCCGATGGTCCTTCTGGGAGGGCACCCGCCCCGGCCCAGCTACCGTCATTGTGCCTATTTATTTATTTTTGGCAAGAGCGATTCGCCGCCGATTGGATGGTTTGGCCGGATTTACCCGCCGCGTTGATGCGCTGCGTTTTGCCGCGCAGGACAGGGCGATCTCCGGCAAAGGGGACAGTCCCATTTTCGCTAACGCGAAAATTGGGACAGTCCCCGGACGCGAGTCCTCGTTAAACCTCTTTGGCGTTGATCCAGGACATTAGCTTGCGCAGGCCGCGGCCGACCACTTCGACCGGATGCGACCGCTCGC
>CAYMQL010000058.1:0-9727 GCA_964392255.1 uncultured Planctomycetaceae bacterium
GCGCCGCCTTTGCTTTCTGCTCGGCCTCTTGCGGCGTTTGATGCTGGTCCTCGATCGTGAAAACTCTAGCCATTTTCAAAGCTCCTTTATCGCCGGTTTTGGAAAGCACGTCGTCAACCGGCGAAAACGTTGACGGGTGCGGTTTTTAGCAGTTCAAGGTCGTCTCGCGAACCAATCCAACAGCCTTTGGCAAAGACGATTTCGGCAACGGCCAGTATCGCGGCGCGATTTTCGAGCACCATTCGGCGCGCTTCGCGCTGGAAGTTATCATAGTTCCTCAGCCATACCCACGGCTGCCGCGCGAAGCCTTCGATGCACGCTTCCGCAATTCTCACTTCGTCCGGGTCGGTAGGTTCCGGCGGAGCGATTTCTTCGACGGCGATAGCCGACTCGCCAGGAAATACCCGTAGCGTCGAAACGTCCGTTGGCCGATCCGCTGTCGTGGGCAGGGGCGGGACCGGCACGTGCTCGAGCAGTTCGCTTGCAACAGGCCCAGCCGCAACGGCAATGATGTAATCGAAACGGCCTAGGCTCGACGGTATCGGCGCGCAGCCATCGCCTTGATGAGTTTCGATGATCGCGCCCGCTCGCTCGGTCGGATCGCCTGCCAGCAGCAGGCCGACGACCGCGTGCCCGGCCTCATGAACGGCGACAAGCCATCGTGTTTTTACATCGCTCATTTTTTCACCTTTCGCGCTCGAGGCTTGCGGGCGGGCTTGTAATTCCAGGGGCCGACAACTTCGTCCCAAAGTCCGGCTGAAAGCGGTATCGGGCCGATTTCGTTTGGATGCGACGGCCGCGCGGATAGAAGCCGCTCGCGCTCGGCGTCGTACTCGGCCCAAAAAAACGCCGCCATCTCGTCGTTTGCGATTTCTGGCGGGCATGTCGGCTCCGGCTGTTGTGCCGCCACCTCGCCCTCCGGTGTGACGCGATAGGCCGCGCGCCCGTGGCAGTCGCTCGCGGCTTCGACCCACTCGGCGATGATCGCGGGCAGGACAATCATTTGGAAGTCAGAGAGTTTCGCCTGATAGCTGGCCTCGCCATAATTTCGTAGGCCGGCCGGAAGCAATTCAGAAATAAGCTCGCCGGCTCGGCCGAAGGTCAACAGTTTGCAAACGGCCCGATGGCCGTCGCTGAGATTTGGAACATTGCAGAGCACTTGGGCTACCGCCCGGCCGCGGTCGGTCAACCTGACTCGCCGCGCCTTCGTTCGGCCGCCGCTCGTAATCAGCCCTGCCCGCCGCAGATCGGCAATTTGCTGCTCGGCGTTTTTCCGTTCGGTCACAGACCCGCCAACGGCCCACGGCAATCCAACCCGGCGGAAGTCGCGTTGCAACTCCGCGGTCCCCGCTGTGCAACCGATGGCCGCCCAGTGCCGCTGGCGGAATGGGGCGAATAACGCTCTTTCTCGGGCCAGTAGGACCACCAGCGTTTTTGCTGCTTCGTCAGTTTGATTCATTTTTTCCTCGGAGTGTATTCACAATGACCCAAAGTCCCTAACCTGTACTATTCCTAAGGCCCTCGGAAGCGATTTTTTTGCTGAACAGGACCCGTGATGGGGGGGTAGGGTGTCGGCCAGCACCACGCCGGGGATCGAACACAGCCGGGCAATGCGTGTCTCGCGGCTGTTGTCCGGCGGCAGCTCGAGGAGCAAACTCTTCTGGACGACCGGCCCGCCGCGGCTTAGTTCTTCGAGCGTGTCGAGGTTCGGCAAACAAAACTCAAGGGGCGGCCACGGCTCGGTCTGCCGTTCGGACTTGCGTCGGGGACGACGGCGGCCGGCTGTAACCTGTCGGGTTGTTTTCATGCTTTCATCCTCTGACCAGTGGGACACTTTTAACGAACGACCATCGAACGACTTCGAGGGTGGACCACCAGTGGGACGGGACAAGGCCCTTATAGGGCCTTTTGTCCCACCGATGGTCAGCACCGATGGGACTAACTTGTCCCACTGCTCTTGTCCCGCTGGTCCCGTAGCTACTCATGGGTGGGCCTCACTCCGCTAATTTGTATCCATCAAAGGGTGTCTTGCGACAAGTCTTGTTTATCTCGCACGCCACCAGTTCGTACCGATCCAACAGCCGGGCCAGCGCCACACCGAACCGGCCAGAATTGATCCCTGCTGCCTCCCGTAGCGCCTTGGCAGTTTCGCCAGCCGGATATTTGGCCAGCGCCTTCTTGATCCGCTCACAATCCCGTTCAACCGCAGCGTCGGCCTTGGCCGTCTTCTGTGCCTCTTTGCGTTCTTCGACCGCATCGCGGGCCTCATCGGCGTGCATGACGTTGACATTCCAAAATCTGCCGCCCTCGGTCGCCCGCGTGCCCTCAGACACGTCCACGGCCCACAACGCGGTATGCCCTGCCGATCCGC
Organism: uncultured Planctomycetaceae bacterium; assembly: GCA_964392255.1. Classification (GTDB taxonomy): domain Bacteria; phylum Planctomycetota; class Planctomycetia; order Pirellulales; family Thermoguttaceae; genus CAYMQL01. The sequence continues at coordinate 2,372 of CAYMQL010000058.1, forward strand.
CGACCGATAGCCACAACCGATGCTCACCCGTGCCAGGCTCGTATGCCTCACGTCGGCCTACCAGCAACCACTGGCGCGCGAACTCTTGAAAACCGGCCCAAGCAATATCTTCCAACTCCGGCGGCGCGAAGGGGTCAACTTTGGTTTTGCGGGTGTGGTGGGCCAGGATCATCGTGCAACCTGTGTCGGCGCAGACCTTGCTCATCCCCCGCAACAGGTCGCCTTGGACGAAAAGGTTTCCGGCGTCGGCTCCCGGAAGGCATAGATAAGCCGGATCGACAACTAGCACCTCTACCTCGTCGTCCATGATGAAACGGCGAAGCGCATCCTCGTGGTCAAGACTTCCAAATCGCGGCAGGTCTTCGGAAAAGACCAGCCCGCTAATGTCGCCCAGCCTGTAGCCGGCGGCGCGGCAGATTCGGCGGCAGGTTTCTTGGATCGTGGCCAGCCCGCTCTCGCCGGTCATAATCCCGACCTTGCAAGCGCGTCTAACCGGCAGCTTGCCCAGAAAGAACCCGCCGACGGCCAGACTAATCCCAAGATCGAGCAATAGGCTTGTTTTCAGGCATTTCTTGCCACCCGCGACGATGCAAGGCTGCCCGGCAACCAGTGTGTTTTCAATCAGATAATCAAGCTCGTAATCGCCGCGGTCCAACTCTGCGCAGCTCAGCCGCTTATAGCGAAGCGTGCCGGCGTCGATCTTATCTATCGCGGCGTCCAGCCGTTGGCGTAGCACGGCCGGAGAAGTGCCGTTGTAAGCCGCCTGCAAGATGCCCGTGGCGGCTTGGATGATGTTCCTTTGCTCCGCGGCGCGCTTTACAATGGCCGCGTGGTGCTTCGCATCGCTCGGCGTGCAAGCCCGTTGCATGATTTCAGCTATGTTTGCGGCTGCGCCGCCGTCCGCGCCGCCCACGACCTTAATGTCGCCGGTCTGATTCAACCGATCGAGCAAGAGCGCCACGTCGATCCCGCCGCCGCCGCCGTTGCGTATTGCTAGAAAATGGCCGTAGATCGTGCGGTGGGCCTCCGCATGGAAATCGTCGGCCCGCAAAATATCGCGGACTTCATCAAGGCGCGCGGGCTCCAACAGGATTGACCCCAGCACGGCCTTTTCAGCATCCAGGTTTTGCGGTGGGCAGCGGTCGAGGATTTCGCTATTCACGCTGCGCCCCCCTGCCGCTCGGCAATCCATTTTTCGAGCGCCGCGACCGAGAACCGCAAACAGCGTCGATGCAGGCGAACGAAGGGAATAGCATCGTTGGCGACTAATGACATTAGCGTCCGCAAGCTGATACCTAACGTGGCGGCAGCTTCGGGCGGGCGCAGCAAGAGGCGGGCGTTATCGATGCTGTTGCTCATCGCCCGGCCTCCCTGCTATTGTTTTTACGAGAGTCGATCCACCCTATAAGGTCCAACTCCACAAACCTTATCTCCCCTCCCGGCAAAACCACGTGGGGAAGATAGCCTTGCTTCACCAACGAACGAACGCGGCGCATACTAATCAGAAGGATTTCCGCCGCGTCGTATTCAGAAATGAGCGTGTTTGCAGTGACCATGCTCTCATTAAAAGAGCAATCCGCAAATACTCAATAGATAAAAAGAGCGTTTTGACGCTTAGTGACAGTTAAGGTGAGATAAGGTTAGTATCGTCAATTTCTGAGGCTCTTGCGAAACTCCGTCTGCAAGTCGGCTGGCAGGTCATTCACTGCTACTTGAATCTTGCGAGCATTCTGTGGTGCTTGAAAGCGAATCTTACCGGCAGCGGATAAGGCCCCTTCGGTCAGCCGTTTATTCAGTGTGTTGCGCGATATGAGGAGTTTAACTTGAAGCGCTTTTTTTGTGATCGGTTTTGACCATTCCACAACGGATTGAACAACATTGCCCTGCTGGCACCTTTTCGCGTTCAAGTCGTAAGTCGCGTCATGCGACACGGAATAGACCGCCGTGTTGCCTGTCGGGTCTATTCCTTCGGGGTCCGCCATCTCAATCAGTTGCTTGGCCCGCTCTACCCCGCCTAGCTTGATAACAGCCTCGCCCACCTGCTGTTGGATCGAAAGAAAATCGTTTTCGTCTGCCATGAATCTTGACCTTTCCGCCGGGCCTCCCCAGCGGATCGACGCGGAAGGTCAAGAGACCGCACCGACCCGCCAGGGCGTTTGTGCCGCCGTCGCGGCCACCCGGCAATCATAGGGCTATTGTATCACCTCGCGCCGTAAATCAACTAGAATCTCCTCCCGCTCTTCGGGGGAAAGACGGCGTAGGGCTTCGGCGAGGTCTTGAAAACCTGTGCAATTCACTGTGCCTTGGGCCGACACCCCTTGATTTCCCGAAGAATCGGGGATAATTTCGAGTCCCGTACCGCCCACTCGACGCGCTTCTTTTGCAAGGAAAGCCATGACGGCCGGACGCTTTTGGCGCGAAAAATGCGTCCTGATTACCGGCGCCTCCAGCGGCATCGGCTGGAGGCTTGCCGAATTGCTGGCCGCCAGCGGGGCCAAAGTCGGGCTGACGGCCCGGCGCGAGGCCCGGCTGGCCGAGCTGGCCTCGCAAATCGCCTCTCGGGGCGGGCGTGCGGCGCTGGCCGCGGCCGATGTCGCGGATCTCGCACAGGTCCGCGCCGCGATGCAATCGCTTGAAGCCGAGTTGGGACCCTGCGACGTTTTGATCGCCAACGCGGGCATCTACCGCAAAACGCCCGGCCGCGCGTTCGATCCGGTCAAGGCCGACGCGGTGGTCGCCGTCAATCTGCAAGGCGTGATCCATGCCGTCGGCGCCGTGTTGCCCGGCATGGTCCAGCGACGTTGCGGACATCTGGCGGCCGTTTCGAGCATCGCCGGCACGCTGGGCCTTCCCGGCGCGGCGGCCTACTCGGCCAGCAAGGCCGCCGTCATCACGCTGATGGAAAGCCTCCGCGTCGATCTCCGCCCGCTGGGCGTTAAGGTCACAACCATTTGCCCCGGTTTTGTCGATACGCCGCTGATTACCGATGCCGATCGCGCGGCGATCAAAAACATCATCAGCGCGGAAGACGCCGCGCATCGAATCGCGCGGGCGATCGAACGCGGCCGCGCCGAGTGCGCGTTTCCGCGATTGACGCGGCTGTCGACCCGGGTTGCCAAGCTGCTGCCCTGTTCGCTTTACGACCGCATCATGGGCCGATATCCGGAGATGGAAGACGTCTCGCAGGAGTAGGCGATGCGGAGCGGTGCAAACCGCAATCAGAACAGACCGACGATCTGCTCGTTCTCGTCGATGTCGATCGACTCGGCTGCGGGGATTTTCGGCAAGCCGGGCATCGTCATGATGTCGCCGGTCAGCACGACGACGAACCCCGCGCCAGCCGAAACCATCACGTCGCGCAGCGGCACGTCGAAATTCTTGGGCCGGCCGACCAGCAGCGGATCGGTCGAAAGCGAATACTGCGTTTTGGCCATGCAAACGGGCAAGTGGCCGAAGCCCGCCTCTTGAAGCTGGTGGAACTTGTCGCGCAGCTTTTTGTCGGCCAGTACGTCGGTGGCACCGTAAATCTCGCGGCAGATGATGCCGACTTTCTGCCAAAGCGTGCAGGTGTCGGGATAAAGCAGCGAGAAGTCGGTTTTGGTGTTTTCGACCACGTCGACCACGGCGCGGGCCAGCTCCTCGGCCCCCGCGCCGCCGCGGGCCCAGTGGTCGGCCTTGACGATCTTGACCGACAAGTAGGCGCACTTGTCTTGGATGAATTGGATTTCTTCGTCGGTGTCGGTCGAGAAATGGTTGATGGCCACGACGACCGGCAGGCCGAAGCGGTGGATGTTTTCGATGTGTTTTTTAAGGTTTTCGACGCCTTTGTCGAGGGCCTCGACGTTGGGCTTGCCCAGCTCTTTCAGCGGCACGCCGCCGTGGAGCTTGAGCGCTCGGACCGTGGCCACGATCACCACGGCGTTTGGCGTGATGCCCGACTTGCGGCACTTGATGTTGAGAAACTTCTCCGCGCCCAAGTCGGCGCCGAAGCCGGCCTCGGTCACGGTGTAGTCCGAGAGCCGCATCGAGAGCTTTGTGGCCAGCACGCTGTTGCAGCCGTGGGCGATGTTGGCGAACGGGCCGCCGTGGATGAACGCCGGGTTGTTTTCGAGCGTCTGCACCAGGTTCGGCTTGATGGCGTGTTTCAGCAGCGCGGTCATCGCGCCGTGCGCTTTCAGATCGGCGGCCGTAATTGGTTTTCGTTCGCGGGTGTAGCCTACGATGATCCGGCCCAGCCGCTCTTTCAGTTCCTGGAGCGATTCGGAGAGGCAGAAGACGGCCATCACTTCCGAAGCCACGGTGATGTCGTAGCCGGCCTCGTGCGGGACGGAATTGTTCACCCCGCCCAGGCCGACGATGATGTTCCGCAGCGCCCGATCGTTCATGTCGACCACGCGCCGCCACACAATGCGCCGCGGATCGATCGCCAGTTGGTTGCCATGATGAATGTGGTTGTCGAGCATGGCGGCCAGCAGGTTGTGGGCCAGCTCAATGGCGTGGAAGTCGCCGGTGAAATGGAGATTGATGTCCTCCATCGGCACCACCTGGGCGTATCCGCCGCCGGCGGCGCCTCCCTTCATGCCGAAACAGGGCCCCAGCGACGGCTCGCGCAGACAAACGCTGGCCTTCTTGCCAATCCGGTTCAAACCGTCGCACAGGCCGATGCTTGTGGTGGTTTTGCCTTCGCCGGCCGGCGTGGGCGTGATCGCGGTGACCAGAACCAGCTTGCCCGACGGCTTTTTCTCCAGTCGCCGATACAGATCGAGCGAAATCTTGGCTTTGTCCTTGCCGTAATGTTCCAGGTCGGCGTCGACGATGTTCAGCCGAGCGGCAATCTCCTCGATCGGCAGGGTTTTGGCGCGGCGGGCGATTTCAATGTCGGGCGGCAGCGGGCGGGCGGAGTTGGACATGGAGAGTGGATAGTGGAGAGTGGAGAGAAAAAACGTTTAGCCCCCGCGTCTACGCGGGGGGCGTCGGTCGACCGATCGGTCCTCGAGCATTGGTCGCTCGTGACCGGTGGTACTCAGTTTTCAGTTGTCAGTTTAGCGGCCGGCGGCACGCCGGCCCTCTCAGCATGCATCAACATGCATCAACTGGTGTAAAACTCGCGAACGCGCATCAACACGTCAAAACCGCTGAGCTTCAAGCATTCCTCCAGGCACAACATAGCCGGATGGTCGGACGGCAAAACCTCGTAGTTCCGCTTCACCGAGCCGATCACCATGTCCAATCCCAACGGCATGGCCTTGGCCAGAAACGCGCTTTCCAGCGGACCTTTGACCGGCGAGCCGTCGGGCCGTTTTGGCGGCAGCATTACGGTAAAATTGCTCAGCCCGACCGAAGCGTGGCAGCCCGCGAACATCGGGTCGGCGTGGATCAATTCCATCGCCCCGATCAGCCGGTGGATATTGCCTTCCGAATCGCTGCCCAACGGCGCGATGCCCGGGTCGATGATGCAGTCGTCGTTCGTTGCGCCGGGGCAACGCTCCAAAAAGGTTTTGACCAACTGTCGGGCGGCCTCGTGCGTTTCAGCCGCCGTGTGGCACGGCTTCGACCGGCCGTCGACCACGTTCTCGGAAACCAGCAGGATCGGCTTGAACGGCTGGATTTTGTACAGGTCGAACATGCCGGCCCGCAGAGCGCTAATCGAGTTGAGGATCGGCTTCTGTCCGCCGGCCCGAGCCAGATCGTAGGCCTCGAGCCCGGCCTGGGCGATGACGGGGTCCGGCGTGTCGATCGAAAGCGGCTTGGACGTCACGCCCTGAATCTTCCGCACCATGTCGGCCATGAACTCGGGCGAGCGCGGGCCGACGTTCACGTCGATGTACGCCGCGCCCTTTTCGTCCTGCATCCGGGCCAGTTCGAGCAGGCCCGCGATGTCGCCCGCGTCGAACAGCTTCTTCGTCGAGGGCACCGAGTCGTTGATCGACTCGCCGATAATCGTTAAACCGGGAATGGCCATGATTGTAACTCCGATTGTTGATTGATGATGGTTGATTGATGATCGACGCCGGACTTTGCATGTCGATCAACAATCATCAATCAACAATCATCAATCCTTCTTCGTCGCGTGATGGTCCCTGTCCAAAAACGTATTAGCCCAGGACGACGTTTCCTTGAGCGAAGCGTTGTAGAGCGTCACCGGGCGGTCGAGCATCGTTTCCGACTCGCCGAAGTATTTCAGCCGCTCGTAGATCCTGGCCCAAAAGCACTCCTTGTCGTCCAATTCGCAGCGGCCGTCGGCCGATCCGCCGCACGGCCCGTTGCGGCCGCACTTCGAGCAGTATTTTTTGGGGCAAATATACGCGCAGTCGGGCAGGCTGCAATCGCCGCAGTCCTGGCAGCCGTACATCGCCAACTTCGAGACTCGCTCGACGCGGTAGGTCATGCGGCTCAGAAAGCCCGGCTTTCGGTCCAGGCCCGCAAAAATCTTCACCAGCAGCGGATATAGCGCCTTGTCTCGCGTAAACGCCAGCCGATGCACCAGCCGCGATAGCCGGTAGTTCCAATTCACTTCTCTCGACTTCAGCGGGCGGCGCAGCGAATCGAGATACGCCCGATTGACGCGGCCGGCGTCGCTCAGGCCCGTCTGCGGATCATGCTCGAACAAAAAGAACTCGCCGGGCTGCGAAAACTGAATTTCCTTGATGAAATCCCGCCAGTCGTCCGCGCCGTAGCTCTCGGCCAACTCGATAATCGGTCCAAACCCATCGGCCTTGTGGATGCCGCCCAAGTATCCGGCGGCGAACCCGAGCCCCTTGAACACGGCCAACTGCTTGGCGGCCAACTCCCGGCAGAACTGCTTGCCTTTGTCCGGTCCGGCGGCGTATTTTTCGATGGTCGCCAGCAGTTCGTCGCTGACGACGCAGCCGGCCAGCTTGCCGCTGTTAAAGAGCTTGGCGACGCCCTTGGTCAGCAGATAGACGTTGCCAACGACAGGCACGTCGATGCCGCGGGCCTCGAGAAACAGCTTCACCTCGTGGAACTTCCGCATGTCGTAACCGAGTTGCGGAACGACCCACTGGGCGCCGGCGGCGATTTTGCGCACCAGCTTGAAATACTGCGGCATCAGCTCGCGCTCGTGCCGCTTGAACGGCGAGACGACGCAGCCGATGTAGAAATGGGTCTTCGGCAGCGTCTCGGGCTTGCCCCCGCGCCCCAGAACGGCGAGCCCCTCGTTCATCGACCGCAGCAGCGTAATCAAGCCGACCGAATCGAGGTCGAAAACCGGCTCGGCCCGGCCGCCGAAGCCGCCGGTCGGATAGTCGCCGGTGATGGCCAGGATGTTGTCGAAACCCTCGGAGGCATAGCGCCAGGCGGCCGATTCGAGACCGTTGCGGTTCAAGTCCTTGCAGG
>CAYMQL010000059.1:0-9584 GCA_964392255.1 uncultured Planctomycetaceae bacterium
TCGACGCTGGGGTTGATCAGAACGCTGCGGGCGCTCCGCGGACCGCTGCAATCGTCCGTGTCGATGCGACGATCGTTGATAAAAATGCCGTCGGTGCAGGTCATGCCCACGGTCTTGCCCGTGCCGCGCAGAATGTGTCCGATGAACCGCGTCGTGGTCGTCTTGCCGTTGGTGCCGGTGACGGCGACGATCGGAATGCGGCCGTTTTCGCCCGCCGGAAATAGCGTGTCGACGATGGCCTCGTCGACCGGCCGCGAGATGCCGACCGAAGGCTCCAAGTGCATGCGCAGGCCGGGCGCGGCGTTCACCTCGACAATCACGCCGCCCTGTTCCGAGAGCGGCCGAGAAATGTCCTGAGCGACCACGTCGACCCCGGCAATGTCCAGACCAATGATTTTTGCGGCGTCGACCGCGCAAGCCGCCACCGCCGGATGCACCCGCTCGGTCACATCGATGGCCGTGCCGCCCGTGCTAAGATTCGCGTTGCGGCGGATCAAAACGACCGTGCCCGCCGGCGGCACGGATTCAGGCGTCAGCCCCTGATCGGCCAGCACCGCCAACGCGATCGGGTTCAGCTTGATCTTGCTCAACACCGTGGCGTGGTGTTCGCCGCGGCGCGGATCGGCGTTGACCAATTCGATCAACTCGGCCACCGTGTGCGTGCCGTCGCCCAACACCTGGGCGGGCTCGCGCCGCGCAGCAGCCGCAACCCGATCGCCCACGATCAGCAATCGGTAGTCGTGCCCCGGCGCAAACTTCTCGACCAGAACCGAGTCGCTTTCTTGCCGGGCGGCTTCGTAGGCGGCGACAATTTGCTCGCGCGTCGTCAGATTCGTGGCCACGCCGCGCCCTTGGTTCCCGTCTTGCGGCTTGACGACCACCGGCACGCCGATGCCACAGGCAACCGCCCAGGCGTCTTCGGCATCTTTCACCGGCCGGCCGCACGGCGTCGGCACGCCGACGGCACGCAGCAGCATCCGCGTCATTTCCTTGTCCTGCGCAATCGATTCGGCAATCGCGCTGGTGCGGTCGGTCTCCGCCGCCTGAATCCGACGCTGTTTCCGGCCGTGACCTAAAAGCACGAGGCTTTCGGTGTTCAGCCGCCAATACGGAATGTTTCGGGCCTGAGCGGCCTGCACAATCGACCGCGTGCTGGGACCAAGGCACACCTGTTGCGCCAACTCGCGCAGCCGAGCAATCTCGCCGGCCACGTCGAACGGTCGATCGTAAATCGCCGCCAGACACAACTCGCGGCCCACCGCCAGGCACTCGCGCGCCAGCGTCTCTTCAATATATTCGATGACGACCTTGTAGACGCCCTGCTCCGACGTTTCGCGGGCCTTGCCGAAACCGACCTCAGTGCCCGCCAACGTCTGTAATTCAAGCGTGACGTGTTCGAGAATATGGCCCAAATAGGTGCCTGTGCGGAGACGCTGAAAAAAGCCGCCCCGCTCACCGATGCTGCAACGATGCTCGATCATGCTGGGCATCCAGCCGATAAAGCGATCGTTGAACCCTGGAAAATCCGTTGAAGGTCTGTCCAGTTCGCCCAGATCGATCCACGCCTCCAGCACCGGGAAATTCGCCCAGAGATTTGGGCCCCGAAGTGCCAACACCTTGCGCAGTTCCATAAACTTCTTTCGTTGAATACCGTTGCCAACCCCGCTGAAGCAGAATGGATCGCGCCTTCCTAGAATGATCTACGCTGCAAACAGTCAAATGGTTGTATCGGCAAGTTTTCTCTACCCAATAACCGTGGTGAACCCTGTTGGCCGACGGATCTGCCGGCGTCCGGCCGTGTTTTTCTTCCCGCAGTTGTCATTCCTTGCAGATCGAGTATCTACGCGACGAAGCAGGCAAACTATGCAAATTGCACGACACAAACCCCCGGCTTTGCCCCGTTACCCAGGATTTCTCGTTCCTGCGCAGAATTCCGCCCCAAGAATCATGCGATTGGAGGTAGCACGCGGACATCAGCCGGCCACGTTCTGGGTAAGATGCACTGCTGCGACAAATTATTCGTCCCCATTTAGCAGCGCCATCGTTCCATTTAATCCAGATTGCCACCGAAAAGCAACAGCCTCCCCCCCAGATTTCTCGACCCCGGGCGGCTCGACGACAAGTTGCCGCCGTCGCCAACCATTATATAAGTATAGCTAACCGAATCCGTCAAATATAACTCTTGTAGCTGTATGCTACTAACTCTTGATAGTGGTATTCTTTGGTCAACGATTGTTTATCATTGGGAGGTTGGCCGAATAGGGACTGTCCCAATTTTCGTGTCCGCGAAAATGGGACTGTCTCTTTTGCCTGCGATTTCGCGGGCTGGGAATTACCTGACACAAAATTCCGTACAGCCCCGCCGAATACCCGGACCTGGACCGAAACCGTCGGGGCAGACGATATCATCCGAATCGACTCTGAATTTCAGGCTTTAAGCGACGCACCCCCCACCTGCTGGAGAGGAACTCCGAAGCGGCCAATCATGGATTAGCCGCCGAAAGGACTGAATTGAACGCTTCTATCGAAACGTGGGAACAGATTTCGCCCGTATTGCGCCGCACGGCCGAATCGCAATTTGCGCCGGGCGAAACGCCGCTGGCTTGGCTCGAGGTCGATCTGGACGCCCGGCTGCACTACGCACGGGGCCTCGTGGTTCTGACCGACCGGCGGCTGCTCGACGTGGAACCCGCCGGATCGGTCCGTTCGTGGCCGCTGGCCGAGATTCACGGTTTACGTGCCAAGGAGCAAGGCGGCGTCGGCGTTTTGGACCTGCTCGGGTCGGACCGCCTTGTGGCCCAGTGGCGATTCACGACCGGCCGCGCCCCGCAAGCCCATCGGCTGGCTAATCGGTTTGAACGCATGCGGCGCGGCGAGGCGGCCAACGGCGACGAACCGGGCGAATCTCCGACGACGGTCTGCCCCAGTTGCGGAGCAATCTTGGCGTCGGATCAAAAAACCTGTCCCGATTGCGGGTCGATCTCCGGCAAACCAGGCCTGAGCGCGCTGTATCGCCTGACGGGCATCGCCAAGCCGCACAAGGGCATGGTTCTTTTCGGCTTTCTGTTGATGCTGGCTTGCAGCGGCGTCAATCTGGTGCCGACATACCTGACCGCTCCGCTGATCGACAAGGTGTTGATTCCGGCCGCCCGGGCCCAGACGCCGGCCGAAATGCCGCCGTTTCGTTTGGTTTGGGTGTTCTTGGCGGGATTCGTCGGCGCGTCGGTCCTGGCGTGGCTGTTGATGTGGGGGCGGACCTACGTCATGGCTTGGGTCAGCGAACGCATCGCCGCCGATCTGCGCAACAAAACCTATCAGCACATGCAATCGCTCTCGCTGGAGTTTTTCGGCGGCAAGCGCACAGGCGACTTGATCGCGCGCATCAGCACCGACACCGACCGCATCTGCTACTTCCTTTCCGTATACGTGCTGGACTTCGCCAACGACGTGCTCACGCTCTTGTTGATTGCGGCGATTCTGCTCTGGCATGATTGGCAGTTGGCGATGGCCACCTTGCTGCCCTTGCCGCTGATTGCGGTGCTGGTGCATCAGGTGCGCAGCCGGCTGCGACGCGGTTTTGCTCTTGGAACCCGGGCCTGGGGCGAAATGACCAGTGTGTTGGCGGACACGATCCCCGGCATCCGCGTGGTCAAAGCCTTTGCCCAAGAGCGGCGGGAAGTCGAGCGTTTCCACGCCGCCAACGACCGCGTGTTCCAGGCCAACTGCCGCGTGAACGCCTTGTGGTCCTTTTTCGAGCCGGTCGTGAGTCTGTTGACGGCTTTGGGGCTGGCCGTCGTTTGGGGCTACGGTTCCCATCGGGTGTTTCAGCACGATCTGACCGTCGGCTTTCTGGGCGTGTTCGTCGGCTACATCAGCCGGTTCTACGGGCGCATGGATTCGATGAGCCGCATGGTCGCCGCCGTGCAGCGGGCCGGCGCCAGCGCGCAACGCATCTTCGCCATCCTCGACCGCGTGCCCAGCGTCGCCGAGCCGGTCAAACCCGTGCATCCCGGGCGGCTGCGCGGCGAGGTCGAGTTCCGCAACGTCGGCTTTCACTACGGCGCACGCCCCGTGTTGACCGACGTGGACATTTCGGTTGCGCCCGGCGAGATGATCGGGTTGGTCGGCCCCAGCGGCTCAGGTAAATCCACGATCGTCAATCTGGTTTGCCGCTTCTACGACGTGTCGGAAGGGGCCATTCTGGCCGACGGCGTCGATATTCGCTCCTTCCCCATCGAAGAATATCGCCGGCACATCGGCATCGTGCTCCAAGAGCCGTTTTTGTTCTTCGGCACCATCGCCGAGAACATCGCCTATGGCCGGCCCGAGGCCTCGCGGGCGGAAATCGTCGCCGCGGCTCGGGCCGCGCGCGCCCACGAGTTCATCCTGCGCCTGCCCGACGGCTACGACTCGCTGGTCGGCGAACGGGGGCAGTTTCTCTCCGGCGGCGAGCGACAGCGAATCAGCATCGCACGCGCGCTGTTGATCGACCCGCGAATTCTGATCCTCGACGAGGCCACCTCGTCGGTCGATACGGAAACCGAGCGCGAAATCCAATTGGCGCTCGAAAATCTGGTGCAGGGCCGCACGACGATTGCTATTGCCCATCGTTTGAGCACGCTTCGGCGGGCCGACCGCCTGGTCGTTGTCGAGCGGGGCCGCGTCACGGAAATCGGTCCGCATGCCGAACTGCTCGAGCGCGGCGGCACCTATGCCCGGCTGTATCGGGCACAGTACGAAATGCAACGCGGAGCGCAACACGGGATTGCCGACCCGGCCCCGCCGTGAGTCTTGAACGGCTTTCGCTTTTTCGCGGCCTCCTCCGACGTTCACTCCCGGTACGTGCGAATATCTCGCATCGCCTCCGACCAAAATCCGCCCTGTGCTAAGATTTCTTGGGTAGGCTCTCCGTTCACGCGAAAGGGGCCGTATGGTCGGCGTCATTACCGGCTGGGACGTTTGGACACACCCGATCATCACAATTCGGTGCTTCGGATGGCCGGTTTTTTTTCGGGCGGTAGCGCCCTGGCAGAACCGGACCTTTCTTTCGCTTTTGCAACCGGCGGCGCCGCCGAAGCCCGCGACTGTTCCCGTCAGCCCGATCTTGGAACGCTGCATCGTCCTCGAACTTCGTGCGGAACGCATCTACGCGGCGTTGGCCGATGCCTTCGACGCCGATGAGTTGGTCAGTCTGTTTTTCACCAGTCTGGCGGCGCAAGAACAGCAGCATGCCGACCTGCTTCGAATTTGCCGAATGGCGGCCATGCGCCGCGGATGGCAGGCGAGCGTTTTTAATCCCTGGGAAGACTATCTGCCCGGTCTTGAGGCGTCGATGGGCGTCGCCGAGGCTGCCTTGCGCGAGGTCGATTCGGTCGACGCGGCGCTGCAACTGGTCGTCCAGATCGAATCGTCCGAGGTCAACTACGTTTTCGGCGCGGCGATGGCCGCCGCGAACGCAAAGTTCGTCAAAAGGCTCCGGCCGTTCCGCGAAGCCATGGAAGCCCACATGGCCTACATCGTCGAACGGATTCCGGCGCTCTCGTCGAAGATGACTGCCGCGAGCCGGGAGCTTCGGGCACGATTCCCGCTGGTAAAAACCTCTTAGCCGAACTTCACATGCACTTCCGGCTCGGTTTCCACCGCGTCGCTCAGGCGGATTGTGGCGCCCGGCGGGGCCCGACGCTCGGAGACTACGCCGCGGGCCGTGGTCGATAGGAATTCGTAGAAGGCCGCGGCTGGGCCGACCGGAAAACGAGTGCGCAACTGTTCGAGGATTTCGGTCCAGCGCAAGCCGCTGCGATAGATCAACCGATAGGCGGCCATAAGCTCTTGAACGACGGCCGGTTGGTAGCCGGCCCGGCGCAGACCGATTTTGTTCAGGCCGACGACCAGACTGCTCAATCCGTCGACGGTTACGTAGGGCGGCACGTCTTGCACCAGATGGGCCTGCCCGCCGACCATGGCCAGCGTGCCCACCCGGCAGAATTGATGAATGCCCGCGGCGCCGGAAATATAGGCTCGATCATCGACGTGGACGTGCCCGGCGAGCATCGCATTGTTGGTCACGATGACGCTGTTGCCCAATCGGCAGTCGTGGGCCACGTGGGAATTGACCATCAGCAAGCAGTTGTCGCCGATCGTAGTGGCGTGGTCGGCCAGCAAGGCGCGATGCACGGTGACGTTTTCGCGGATCGTATTGCCGGAACCGATCAGCACTCGGCCGGGCTGTTCGGGAATGTGGACGTGTTGCGGCAGGCCGCCGATGACCGCGCCCTCGAACACATGGTTGTTCGCCCCGAGCGTTGTGCCTTGCTTGACGATCACGCGGCCTTCCAACACGCAGCCGGGCCCAATCGAAACGTCGTCTTCCACGATCGACCAGGGACCGATCCGAACATCCGAACTAAGCTGGGCCGAAGGACTGATGATCGCTGACGGATGTATTTCCACGGGCGGACACCTCACGGCAAGGGCAACTTGGACAAGGGGCGTCCGAAGCGGACGGTCCTGTTAAGCTCTATCGGTTGTCGAAGAGTTGCCCGTTAAATACATGCTGCGGACTGTAAGTGCTTTCCCGATTTTTCTAGATTAACCCCCGCCGGAGAGTCAAAAGGCAATCGAACGTCTTGAAAAAAACTCCCAAACTGGGGCGGGGCGAGGCACCTTTGCCGGGCCTGGGCGGAACGAGCCCGTTCCGCTAGACTGACAGCTCGCACGGTCAAAAAAACCACAACACACCGCGGAGTCATGCCCTTATGCCGACTGCCGACCAAATTTACGACGAGGCGATTGGGCTTCAACAAGCCGGAAAGCTAGAGGAATCGGTTGCCCAGCTCGAACGCTTGGCGGCCGATCAGCCCGAATACGCCCTGGCCCATGCCGCCTTGGGGGTTTTCTATGGCAAACTGGGCCGGGCAGACGAGGCGGTCGAACACGCCCGGCGCGTCTGCGAACTCGAACCGGACGACCCGTTCAATTTCATGGCCCTGAGCATGGTCTGCCAGCGTGCGGGCCGCATCCCCGAGGCCGAGCAGGCATTGGGCATGGCCATGGAAAAGCAGTGGGCGGCGCGGCGGGCCGACGGGGTTTAGTCGGACGCCCCCGGAATCGCACTTGTATCCCCCAAAAGAAGTGCTACAATGCCCCGGCCGCGCACTGGTCTATCCGCTATGTTTGACCAGAGCCGTTTGGCGCGTGCGGCGCGTTCCGCGCGGATGCCGGGGTATGTCAGCCTTTGATCACCGCAAACCTTTCTTCCAAGCGAGGAGCTTTCCATGTTCGCACGACTGAAAAGCCGTTGGTTCATTCTGATCTGCGCGTCGGCCTGCGCAGCGGCAAGTTGGCTCGGCGCTCGGCCGGTCGCGGCCGCGGAAATCGACAAGCTCGACTCCGCCGTGAAACTCGTTCCCGCCGACGCCGCCTTTTTCGGCAGCATGATGCGCAACCGCGAACAGTTCGACGCGATCCGCCGGAGCAACGCCTGGGCGAAAATTCAAGAGATGCCCGTGGTGAAGATGGGCCTGTCGATCTACAACATGCAATTGGCCGTTCCGAACAGCGGTCCCGCACAACTCCAAACGGCGATGCAGAACCCCGAGGTCCGCAAGCTCGTCGATCTGGCGTCGGACATGGTTTCCGACGAGGTTTTCGTCTACGGCGATCAAGATTTTGTGTCGCTGGTCGACCTGATGCAGAACGTGTCGAATGCAATGCGTTACGGGCCGGCCGTCGCGCAGGCCGCCGGCCAAGCCGAGGAGCTGACCCCCAATCAGCTTCAAACCCGGGCGGCTATTTCTGCGCTGATCGAAAACGAAGACCTGATCGTCGTACCCAGCCTGATCGTAGGCTTCAAACTGAAAAACGTCAAACTTGCGGAAGAAGAACTTATCAAGCTGGAAACAATCGCCAACCTTATGCTCGAGGCGAACGAAAAAACCAAGGGCCGCTTCAAAAAAACGAAGGTCGGCGATGCTGATTTCCTCGTGCTCGAACTCAGCGGCGATCTGGTTCCTTGGAACGAGCTGCCTATGGACAAGCTCGAAGAGATCGAGGCCGAGAAGGGCCAAGCCCGGAAGATCGTCGACCAGTTGAAAGAGCTGGAACTGACCCTTGCGGTCGGTCTGCGCGGAAATTACCTCGTGGTATCCATCGGGCCGTCGCTCGACGGCCTGGAAAATCTGGGCGAGGGCGACCGGCTCGTCGATCGACCCGAACTCCAGCCGCTGGCCAAGTTCGCCGACAAGCGACTCGCGTCGATCGTCTATCTGAGCGAGGCAATGAACCGGCAGTTGAACGATCGGGCGAAAACGCTCGAACAGTTGCGCGAGATGGCCGACGAGGCGCTGCCGGCGGCCGAACTTTCCAAATCGCAAAACGAGCGCATCCGCAACGACGCCGACAAGCTGGTCGAAGACCTCAAGGGCATGATTCCCGCCCTCGGGGCTCGCATGGGACTCTGCTATCTGACGGACCGAGGCGTCGAAAGCTGGCAGTACGCCTGGGGCGATCACAAGCCGCTGGACGGCTCGAAGCCGCTAGGCCTGCTCGAACATGTCGGCGGCGATCCGCTCTTCGGCGCCGTCGTGCGGGTGAAAATCGACGTCGACAACTACGACCTGATCGTCAAATGGGTCAAGGTCGGCTACGGCTATTTCGAGGAATTCGGGCTGCCGAACATGCCGGAAGAGGATCGCGAAAAGCTCAAGCAGTTTCTCGCGGCCGCGACGCCTTTGTTCGAGCGGTTGGACAAGGTCAATCGTGAAATGACCATTCCCGCGCTGGCCGACGGCCAACTGGGCCTGGTCGTCGACGCGAAACTGAGCAGCAAGCAGTTCTACGAAGCGATGCCGGCCGTCGAGACGGACATGCCGATGCTGGAACCGGCCTTGGTGCGCGGCGTCAGCGACGCGAAACTGCTGAAACAGTCGTTCGGCGAATATCGCGAAATCGCCAACGGACTGATCGACGCGATGCGCAACGTCGAGGGCACAGACGTGCCCGAGGGATTTGAAATCCCAGCGCCGGTAGTGACGGAATCGAGCGTCGGAACGTTCTACAGCTTCCCGCTGCCAAAGGAATGGGGCGTCGACGAACAGATTGTGCCCAATCTGGCGTTGTCCGACAGCGTGCTCGTGGTTTCGGCCTCGCATGCGCACGGCGAGCGGCTGCTGAAGTCGACGCCGCTTGCGGCCGGCGGGCTGTTGGCCCAGGTCGATCGCCCCTTGGCGGCCGCCGTCTGGCTGAATTGGTCCATGCTTGTGCAAACGGCCGAGCCGTGGGTCGATTACGCGCTGAAGCAATCGGCCGAACAGAAGGGCCTCGACGAAACGCAGCAGAAGATGATCGGCGATCAGGTCCGCGTCGGCCTCGAAGTGCTTCAGGCAATCCGCGTGATCACCAGCGAGGCCTATTTTGAAGACGGAGCGCTGGTGGGCCACACGCTGACCGAAATTCGCGACGTCGAGAAGTAGCCCGCACTGCGGCCCACGCGGGAATATTTCTGACAATAACGTTTGTTTATTGCGTATCCGGAAAGAGTTGTCGTATCGAGATAGCCGGGGGCTGGGCTGCGCAAAATTGGCTTA
>CAYMQL010000060.1:0-3781 GCA_964392255.1 uncultured Planctomycetaceae bacterium
CCGCCATTCCTGGTGGCGGACACGGTGGGTTTCCAAAAGACGATGTTTTCGGCCCGCTGGGCGCACCTGATCGACGAGGACACCGACTGGGCCGCCCAATGCTACTACTACAATCCTTACGGCAATAGCAACTCCATCTTGGAGACCAATGCCAACTTTGATTTCGATTTCCAATATCATGCCAATCGCGGCCGTCACGACATCGTTTGCGGATTCGGCTATCGCAACGACGACGAGAAGTTTTCCCTTGGCTTCCTTCCTATCCCAACGCATACTGACAGCGAGCAGATTCCCAGCTACTTCATTCAAGACACGATCACGCTGGTGGATGACCGCCTGTTCGCAACCTTCGGATCGAAGTTCGACCACAACAGCGTTACCCATTTCGAGTACCAGCCCACGGCGAAGCTGGCGTGGACGCCCAACGAGCGAACTTCGCTATGGTCGGCAATCACTCGCGCGGTGCGGACCCCCGCGCTCTTGGAGCGACAGTTTGACGCAGACATTCAGTCCGAGGACGTGATGTCCTACGAAGTGGGATACCGCCGCCAAGCGAACGACAAGCTATTCTGGGAACTGACTGCCTTCTATAATCGTTACCAGAACCTCATTGGCAGCCGGCTGCCTCCCATATTGCCTTACGAGAATGTCGGCAAAGCCGACACCTACGGCTTCGAGTACAACGCGACGTATGAAGTCAACGAGCGCTGGCACCTGACGGGATCGTACTCATTCTTCATTGAATGTGTCGAGTATCCGCCCGACTACACTTCCAACCTCCCCGACGGGGCCACTCCGAGGAATCAGTTCTATATTCAATCCGGTTGGGACATCCAGCGCGATGTCACGTTCGACTTGATGTTTCGTTATGTCGATTCGTTGGTGGCCGGCGTCGAGAAGTATTTTGTGGGAGACGTTCGACTCGCATGGCGGCCCAGGAAGAACCTGGAACTATCAGTGGTCGGCCAGAACTTGTTTGACGGCCGCCATTACGAGTTTGTTGCCTCGCAAGCGGCGTTTCCCACTGAGGTCAAACCGGGCGTTTACGGAATGGTTTCGTGGCGTTACTGACCATGATGACAAGCATTGTGTCTCCCCGGCTCCTGCGATACCTGCTGTTGGCCGCGCTAGCGTGCGGGATCGTGGTCGTGGGTAGCTTGCGGGACATACGAGCACAATCAGACGACGATAGCGATGTCAACCGCGAATACCTCATCAAGGCAGCCTATCTCTACCAGTTCGGCCGGTATGTCGAGTGGCCCGCCAATGCGTTCACCCACGATGGCTCGCCATTGATGATCGGAGTCCTTGGGGCGGACCCGTTTGGCGGCATCCTCGAAAAGATCGCACTCGCCAAACGCATCGAGGGGCGGCCTATCGCCGTTCGCCGCTTCGCTTCAATGGCGGAGTACACCTCCTGCCACATCCTGTTTGTTAGTTCCTCCGTTAGCCCGGAACATAAGGCTGCGGCATTTCACACAGCACGTCAGTCTGCCGTATTGCTTGTGGGCGAAGAGCCAGGCTTCGCCGAGCAAGGCGGCACGGTCAATTTCTTCCTGGACGAGAACAGAGTTCGGTTTGAGGTCAACATGGAAATCGCCAAACAGGATCGGTTGAAGATCAGTTCCAAGTTGCTTGGTTTGGCGAAGATTGTGGGGCGATACTGAGGTCAGAGCTAGGACGAACGGTGTTTGCGGCGATTGACCGACAAAAGCCGCTTGAACTCTTCTTCGGTAGGATCGCCCGGATACGTGTATTCATCCGGCAACAGCCTTTCGATCTCGGTAAGCCGCCGGTCAACGTACTCGGCTTGTACGTGTAGCTCATGCGCCTTCCGCCGAAGGCGTTCATACTCGGCGATCAGCGCATTCTCGTCCATTGCTATAGCGCGCCTGCCGCCGGCCCGACCCCGTGGGGGCAGACACGGCAGTCAAGGCCGGGGCAAGCGCAAACCTCCGCGTGTAAGTCTCATCGCAAGGGAACACGCGCTCGACCATGCTTCCTCGCGGGTGTCGGCAAACGATATGACGAAATGCCCACAACTCCGGGCGACCACGCGATAGCGGCCGTCCAATAGCCGGCCTTCGTTGAGTAGTCGCCAGCCGAGACATTCAAGTCTGTGCTGTTCGGTAGTCATGGGCGCAAACAAAAAAGGGAACGCCGACTCGGCTGCTCCCAACGCCCCGACCAAGGGGCACAAGCGAACAGCGCAAGACCGGCGTTCCCTTTCGGGGAACCGGCTTGAACTGCTTCGCTTGTTCGAGGGCTTGCGCCCAAGTTGGTCGTTTGTTGGGAAGCAGGTTGACGCCAATGGCGTCGGTCAAATTGTCACACTCGATTCTACTCCGATTCGATTTCCTTGGGAATAGCCAGACGAATGACGCCGACTGGGTTGTCTCCTCGGCGGTTCAGGACTTTGATCTGATCCGATCAGCGGGAACATATCGCAATGCGGCCTCTCTCGCCACTTGATAGGTAACATACTTCTCCGGCACAAACACCCGCTCCTTGTTGCTGCAAAGGTAGTAGTGTTTGCCCTTGGGCCATCTGGATATGGTGATGATCTCGTCGTCGAATTGCTCCGGCCAAGTCAAGTCACGAGAGTGGATTTCAGCCAGGACGATCAGGTCTCGCTTAGCGGCGAAACCGCCGGCCGGGTTGACCAGCACATCGCCCTCCTGCAGCGCCGATTCCAGCGATCGCAGCCAGACTGTCGCCAGTTGTGTGGCGTCCCGGCCGCAGCCATGCGAGTCCTGCCCCAGCATCGTGTGATACTTGGCGGAAATGCTGCGATGGAGCGTGGCCAACAACTGGGGATCGCCGTCCCGGACCTCCAGGAACCAACCCTGCACATCGGCGAAGGCAGGATGGACCTGGCACCGCAGAAAACGATAGGGGGTTGCTACAGCCATTGATGTTTCCTCCGACCTATACCTCCCATTTTACCATCGGCCGTCCGCGTTGCGAGCACCGGCCCAGCCCGGTGGGGCAGGGACCGCAGCCGGGACCAGGGCAGATGCAACCGTTTTGCCCTCCGCGATCGTTTCTGAAGGGCGTCCGCCGCCGGACCCCGCTTGGCCAGGGCAGATAGCCGAAAGCAGGACGGAGGCGGACGCCGTGAGTCGCATTGCGGGCAAGAACAAGGCCGACCAGGCTTGAGCGTGGTTGTCGCCGAGGGCGACGATCAAGGTGCCATAACCTCGGGCCAGCGCCCGCCATTGCTCATTCGCTTGCCGCCGGTTCTGAAGAAGTCGCCAACCCAAATTCACCAACTGCTGCTGGTTGGTCATGTGAGCGCCCTGACAAAAAGAGCGTCGAGCCGGTGCCGTTCGAGCGACCCCGGCGAAGGGGTACGGATGAACAGCGCCCGGCCGACGCCCATTTCAGGGCGCGGCACTGGACGCTGCTTCATCCGTTGCAAGGGTCTTTGGGAAAGGCCCAGGTTCGCCGTTTCGCTCGAAGCAGCCTTTGACGCGCGTTTAGATTGTCGCTCTTATCTTACCCCATCCTGCTTCTGGTTACAACCACCCATGTATGCCTATGCAAGCCGACACCGGCCCTATCGGCAATCGCTCGAAGGCCCAGGATCGCGGCCTCAACGAAGCGGTGCTCGGCGGGTTCTCGTGCCGTGCCGTGGTGTATAATTGCTTTCGACAGGCTGAGCGGCAAGGAACTGACTGAGGACGACGTAATGATGACCGACAACCAGCAGGAATTGTACTACATGCTGCTCAATTTCCCACGGACGGAGGCGGCAAGGCGAGTTCAGAAGCGTTCGCCT
>CAYMQL010000060.1:3791-9543 GCA_964392255.1 uncultured Planctomycetaceae bacterium
AAGGCATTGAGCGAGGTACGGAACAAGAGTGCTACAAGAACGCTCAACTGCTCGCCCATGACCGGGATTCTGTAACCTACTGCGAAGGATTCGCCCTTGCTCACAGCGGCGCTTTGATGGTCAGTCACGGCTGGGTCACGGATGGCAGCGGGAAGGCCATTGATGTTACTTGGCCTTGTCCTGGCGTTGCCTATGCCGGCATTCCGTTCAAAAAATCTTTTGTTCGTCGCACGTGCTTGAGAAACGAGGCATTCATCAGCGTGATTGATGATTGGCAGAACGACTTCCCGCTGCTTAACGCCTTGGGCGACGATCCAGACGAGTGGCTGGAACAGGGACTTGCGAATGGGATTGCTCGGTTGAATGGCAGCGCATAACAGGCGGTCACTGGAATCCGACGATTCACCAGATATAAAAAAGCCCGGCGGGCACGGGCTTGCAAGCTCTTGGGCCGGCTGACCCCAGACAGGCAGAAGGCCAGTCCTGCTGGGCGTTTTCGGCTCGCCCCGCCGGGTGTTTTGATATTGGCTTGGTGCCTGGGCAGTCGCTTCCGCACGTAATGGGTCGGAGGCGACTGAACCGCCGCTTGCGCGGAAGCATTGATCTGCCGTAGCGCGCGAACGGCACGCCCCGGCAAGTGACGAGGCCGAGGCGGCGCTGCGTCCGCATTCTCGATCAAGAACGATCCGCTGCTGTCGCGGTATTCCGATCGACAAACTCCACGATCAGGGTCTTCCGTCCAGTCCATTTCTGCCCCACTTCCGTGCATGATTCCAGGAATAATGCACCCTCATCTATTGCTGTCGGCAAGTTGAGAGCAATGCCGTCGAAGTATCTCCTTGATCCAAAACAACTTGCCTATTCAACTGTCTCGCGCAGATGGGGTTTTATGGCGAGATTCCAAGCGTCGGAAAAAGACGCTGTTTGTGGACACAACCCAGTTCTCCCAGTCCCCTGTCTCGCGCAAACGGGGTCTTATGATGGAATTTCGGACGTGAAAGAGGTGCAACGCTATCTGGAGATGCGCCCGCACGAGAAAAGAGCGAACGACGACGCGCAATAGAAGCAACTACACCTGGTCAGAGTCCAGGCCGCGAGTTTTCCAAATGCGATGCAACGTGGCTGGCGGAATTTCCAGTTCCGTGGCCAGCGACCTGATTGTCCAGGGGGCGACGTTGGCGGGGCGTTCCTTGATCTTCTGGAGGATCAGGCGGACGACCGCTTCATCAGCCATCAGCCGTTGCCTGCCACGAGGAGCTTCCTTTTCGATCCCCGCCAATCGGTCCTCCAGGAATCGCCGTCGCCATAGCGAAACCGTTTTGGGCGATGCTCGTAGTTGACTGGCGATCTCCTGATTCGTTCGACCATCGGCTGCCAAGAGAATGATCTTCGCCCGCAAGACCAGGCGGGCAGAGACCGGAAGGCGCAGCCACACGCTGAGCATCGTGCGTTCTTCCTCGGTGAGCGAAATTCTCTGGGCAACTTTCATGGCCTCTGATTTCAAGTAAACGATCGGAGGCCACGCGGATCGGCTCAGGCCAATGCTGCTCGTACACGTTCATGCGTCCACTCCTTACAGGTTTTCAGAACTGCCCCTGGGCCGCGCCTTGCGAACGGCGCGGCCGGCACGGTTCACGGCGACTGCTTCGGTGACAAGCGTGTCTCCGTTGTTGCCCCAGTAACTGGCGGACTCCCGACGCCGGGCGGCCTCCGGCTGGCCCATTCCTCAAGCATCCGATACTGTTGGTCGAAAGTGTGTTCGCTGACGCCGTGGGGACTCTTGAAAAAACTGGCCAGGAAGGTCATCAGGCCCGTCTCGCCACGGCGTCGGGCGAGTTCGGTGAACCGTACCAGGTCGAGCACCAGCGGAGCGGCAAGGATCGAATCGCAGCCCTGCCAGACGAATTGCAGCGTCATCGGCACGCCGAGAAAGCCCGAGAAGTGGATGTGGTCCCAGGCGGTTTTCCAGTCGCCAAGGTCGGGCAGGTACTCGATCGAGACCAGCGTTTTCGGCTGGTAGCCGAGGATGTCCCCGATCAAATGGTCCTTGCTGGCGATTTTGGCTTGCTTGTTCGCCGGATCGTCGAGTACCCGGCCGTCCATGTTGCCGAAGATGTTGTGGCCCACCCAACTCAGCACGCGGAGGTTCCGCCGGGCGAACATGGGGGCCAACACGCTCTTCATCAACGTCTCGCCGGTTTTGCCATCGCAGCCGTAGTGGCGAGTATTGTTCTGCCTTGCCAGTTCATCGAGCGCCGCTGGGGCGGAGCCGAGCGATGGCGTGAAGTTCAGATAGGAATGTCCCGCACCCAAGGCCGCGATGGCATAAAGCGTGCTGGCGGGAAGGGGGCTATGCGGATCGTCCAATAGCCGGTCCATCTCGGCCCAGGCGAGAGGAAGGGGAGCAGAGATCGGCGGCTCGGTTGAGGCGACGTTGACGACGATCAGATGCTCCAGTTGCTCGGTGTGGATGAACTCGGCGAAATCGGCCTGCAATCTCGCAACAATCTGTCGCGGCGTCTCGCCTTGCGGAAGGTCCATGTTCACAAGCGAGGCAATCGTTGGACCGACGTTGAATATGGTTCCCGGCCGGATGTGGCGGTCGATCACGTCCAACTCGTCACGGCACTGCTCGATCAAGTCGCGGCTGACAATACGGTCCTTAGTCGATAGCCACTGCATGTGCTCAAGTAGCGGGCCGCGACGGATTTCATGTCCGGCGACGACAAAGCTCTCCCAGCCGGGCAATCCGATTCCTTGAAAGGCCGGTAGTTCGCTCACAAGCCCGTTGCAGGGCATCAGGCCATCTTGCAGAAGCGTCAGCCCCAGGATGGCGGTGGTGGCAACGCCGCCCTTGGCTCCGATCAAGTCGATCCCGATACGCGATTCCGACATAAGCTACTCAAAGCGTTTACTGTTCCCTGGTTTCCGGCACGTAGACGACTTCACCGGATTTTAGCCGATAGGCGGTGCCGAGCCGCTCGCCTTCGCCGGTCAATTCTTCGTCGCTCGGGCGGAATCGCTCCAGGAGCTTCGCTGCCGGGCCGACCGGCTCCAAACCTTTGGCGACCGGATCGGCGAGGCTGTGTTTGGCGGCGGCATCACCAAAGGCGCGGCTCGGTTGCTGCATGTTGCCGACCAGCGCGAGCAGCAACGCGATCGAGAAGACCATCCACAGGTCGAACAGGTTAATCAAGCCGGCAAGCGGATCGTCTTCCAGCATCGCCTGCCAACGCCGTTGTCGTTTATCAAGCACGTTTGTACTCCTGGCAGGCGTATGAACTCTCAGAAGCCTCGGACTCCTGATCGGCGGAGAAAAGCACGTCCACGACGTATTCCAGGTCGCTCAAGTCCTGTTCGTACCATGTGCGGCGAATCAGGCTGGCGGCATAGGCAAACGCGCCGACGAGGATGCCGAACACCGTGGTGGTGAAAGCGATGATGAGGTTGCCGGCTAACACACGCACGTTGCCGGAGGCCAGGCCGGTCAGCGCTGGTCCCAGCGGCAGGAGCGTACCGACCAACCCAAGCATCGGCCCGACGCGGGTTTGGATCGAAAGCCGGGCCAGCCGCTTGCCGACTGCGATTTCGATGTCCTCAAGACACTTCTTGACAGCTAATCGGTTTTGCTGGATCGAGCGGCTCTCCTGCTGGAAACGGGCGGCATAACCGATCAAAGGCAGTCGATAGAAGTTCTCCACTTCGCTGCTGTCATCGCGGAGTTGCGCAAGAAACTCCCGCCACGGCCTGGCGGCGTGACGCCGTTCGATGGCCTCGCGGATCAATCCGCCGAAGGTCATCAGTTCGACGGCCATGCTCACAAGCAGCGCGACGAGCACTGGCAATAGCAAGCCCGTGGACAAAAAATACAGCGTTTCAGCCAATCGGTCTGTCATGGTATTCCTTTTCGTAGAATGAATCCGCCAGCGACCAGTAAAATGATGATTACCACGGCCGCGATCCAAAGCCATGCACGATGGTCGGACGATTCGCCTTCCTCGTTCGGTGGTCCGGCGACTGGTTCGAGCCGCTTCCCTTTGACTTCGACGGACTTCGCGGCGGGCGGTGCCGTTGGTTGTTGAGTCTCGGGCTTTGTCGCGGAGGCTGGAGGCGGTGATGCTTGGCCAGCTTGTTCGGTTTCGGGTGTGCCTGGCGCGGGCGCAACGGCGTGACCGGCCGGGGCGGGTTCCGCGCCGGGCGCGGCGTCGGTCGCCGATGGCTGCCGCTGCTGGTTGATGCGAGAGACGTATTTGGCCAAGAGTTCCTTGTCTTCCGCGTCAGAAACCCCGGCGATCTGTCCTCGCACTATTTCATCGAGCGCGCCGTTACCGCCGCTGGTGACGTGTCCCGACAGGCCGTGCCGCGCCACGCTCCTGGTGTATTCAACGGCCAACTGCTGCTTAGTCTTTGCGTCGGCCTTCCAAAAGCCCTTTCGGATTGCTTCGAGCATGACGGCCGTGGCGTCCTGAAAGGCGTGCGGGTTGTTCCTTTCGTACCAGTCGCGTATCGACAGGCCGAGCTTGTCATCGACCAACACGTTCTTCATCTCCAACCAGTTGTCGTCGCCGACGCTGCCGGGCCGCATCGTCTCCCAGCCAAAGCTGTTCGAGACCATCACGCGCACGTTGTCGGCCCCGGCGTAGCCTTCCTTCATCATGCCTTCGAGCCATTTCCGGTTGAAGAGCCGGACGCGGTATTCCTTTCGCAGGGCATCCTCGGCTCGAACCATGCCGGCGTTGTCCGGGTCGCGGACATCGGAGAACACGTAATCGGGCCTCTTGCCGGTCATTTTCTCGACCGCAAGGCACAGCGCCCCGCCGTGGAGCCATGTGTATTTGCTGGCCAGCGGGCCGGTCATGTGATCCGACCAGCTTCGCACGACAGTGTGCGTTCCTTGAATGGCAGAATCATAGAGGAGTTCCGCCGCGCGCTCGCCCCACGCGCCTTCGGTGTAGACGAACTTGTGGCCATCGAGATACCGCGTGGCGATGTCGTCGCGGGTGTTCCAATCGCCGGAGCGTTCGACGGCCGCGCGCAGTCCGCTCGATTCGCGGCCGGGCGCGATGCCGAAAATGCGTCCGGGGGCCAGAAGCTGCGCACGATCGGCCGCAATGCCTTTCGCCCGCAAGGCTTTTTCAAGTTGCCGGGTGTTGCGGCCGATCGGATTGTCCGGTTCATCGGCCGCCGAAGCCAAGCGAATGGCCTTGTCCCACAGATTCAACCGGCTGGGCAGGTTCGATTCGTACCAACCACCGGCCGCGATGAACACGTCGATGCGCGCTCGTCCAAGTTTTTCGCGTGGGATCAACTTCACGTCGTTGACCAGATTGCGCTCATCCCAGATCGGCTCGACGCCAATCAAGGTTAGAATCTGCCCTTCCATTACGCCGTAATCGCGGAACGTGGCCGACGAGCGAAGATCGAAGCCGACCTTGGTGGGGAACTCTTTGTGCTCTTCCTGATGGCGGGCGATGAGTTCTTCGGCCAGCTTTTTGCCCAATTCCCACGACGGCCGCGTGGGCACTTCCTCGGGATTGAGCAGGTACATATTCCGTCCGGTCGGAACGGCGCTGGGGTTGCGGATCGGGTTGTTGCCCGGTCCCGGCGGAACAAATCGGCCGTCCAACCCCTTGAGCAAATTGTCGATCTCGTCGGTCGTTTTGGCGAAATCCGTGTTGAGTTGGACCGCCAGCTTCAAGCCGCGCTCGATTTCTTCTGGGAGCGCATCCATCTGCTTGCCGACAACAACTTC
>CAYMQL010000061.1:0-8895 GCA_964392255.1 uncultured Planctomycetaceae bacterium
GTCGGCCGCGACGACCTATCAGCCGTTCCAGCCTGGGGCCCAATATCAATATCCCGGGCCGTACCAGCGGCTGCCGGTTCGGACCGCTTCGGTCGAACAAACGATGCCGGTCCAACCGATGCCCGTGCCGCCCGGACTGGCCGCTCCTGCCCCCGTGCCGGCGCCGCAAAATCCGGGCATGATGAATCAGATGCTGGCCGAGCAAGGCGGCGGGCCGTGCTATGGAACTCCAGGCTGTTACCAACAGGCCGCATGCGGTTCATGCGATCAAGGCTGCGGCGTTTCCTGTTGTGAGCCGTATTGCTGCCCCTGGTACGCCTCGGTTGCGGTGTTGGCGATGAATCGCAGCGACGGGCGCAGCTTGTGGACCAGCTACCAGCAGAGCGATCCGCGAGAGCAAGGCGGCAATACCCAATTCCCGTTGGAATGGAAATGGGGCGGCGAGGTTCGCGTCGGACGCCGTTTTTGCTGCGGCTGCGTCCCCTATGCCCTCGAAGGAACCTACTGGACCACCGAATCGTTCTCGGGCGTCCACCGCACTTGGTATCAAGGGGATACGGTCAACACCGTGCTGAGCGTCGACTTTATCCGTTTCGGCGGGGTCGATGCCAGCAACTGGTTCATGGGCGCCGGAGTGCAAACCCTGACGCGCCGCGATGAATTCCACAACGCCGAACTGAACCTCATCCGCGAGCAGTTGGCCTGGGCAAGCGATTCGCCATGGGACATCGGCTGGTCGTTCGGCCTTCGCTACTTCCGCTTTCAGGACGACCTGACGTTCGACTCGCTTCTGCCCGGCCAAACGCCCGGCGGAACCGGAAACGCCTATCTGCGCGACGTGGTCGAGAACAATCTGCTGGGGCCGCAATTCGGTTTCGACGCGGCCTACAACGTGTTCAACGGGCTGAGGGTGTTTGTTACGCCCAAGGTCGGCCTGGGCGCCAACTGGCTCGACAGCACGTTTTATGCCCGGCGCGGCGACGGCCTCGACGGTTACAACACGCAATACTATCGCTACTATCCGGTCCACGCCACGAAAAGCGTCCTCTCGTTCTTCACGCAAGTCGACGTGGGGGCCGATTGGCAATTCTCGCGCCACTGGAGCGCTCGCGCCGGCTACCGCGTGCTTGCCGCCACCGGCATGGGCATGTCCGAAGATCAGTTCCCGCAGTACATCTGCGACATCCCCGAGATTCAAGACGTCTCGGCGACCAGCTACCTCGTGCTGCACGGGGCGTTTATGGGCCTGACGTACAATTTCTAGTGCTCGAGATTCTGTCGCAAGTCCGTCATGGGAACTTCCATGAAACCCGGCTGGGGCATGTCGGCCTGCGGGGCGTTCGGCGGCGCCGGCTGCGGCGGAGTCGTCAATTGGAACAGGCCTGGACCGTCGAGGCTTTCGCCGCGCGGCCGCTGAGCGACTCGTTTATCCAGCCCCAAGGTCTGCGAGTTGCCGACGTAGTTGAGCCCTTCGGGGCACTCGGGCCGCCAGATGCGCGGCGTCAGAATGACGACCAACTCGCGCTTCGCGACGCTCGTTTCGCTGGTGCCGAACAGGACTCCCAGGTAAGGAAGCCGGCAGAGCAACGGCACGCCGGCCCGCTTCTGCTCGATCTGAGTGTCCATCAACCCGCCGATGACGATCGTCGCCCCGTTGGGAACCATCACGTTCGTGGTGACCTGCTGGGTGTTGGTTTGCGGGATGCCTTCGATGTCCAACGCGCCCGTGCTGCGCTCCGGGTGGACCTCCATGCGGATCATGCCGTCGGAGGTGATGAAGGGCCGCAGCCGCAACTGCGTGCCGATGTTCATGTAGTTGACTTCTTCGACCGTGCTGGTCTGCGTCTGCGTCGAAGTCTTATAACCCAATTGATCTCCAACGTGGATTTCGGCCCGTTGCTTGTTGAGGACCAACAGCCGCGGAGTGGCGAGAATTTTCACTTCGCCGATCGTCTCGAGCGTGCTGATAAACGTCGTCGTGTCGCCGCCGACCCAGCCGAACTTGATGCCGCTGGTGTTGGTGGCGAATCCGTTGGCGAGCTTGCCGACCGTCGGAGCGACGGTGGACAAAACCGAAGCGGGCGCGAACCCCGTGGCCGCGTTGATGGCCGATCCGTTTCCGACCACGCCCAAGGCGTTTCCGGGCCGGTCCAGAATGGCCCAATTCACGCCCAACTCCATGTCTTTGTCCAGCTTCACCTGGACGATTACCGCGTCGATGAGCACCTGCAAAGGCTGAACATCGACCTCGGCGACGATTCGATCGATCTTCTTCAGAATGCTCTCGAAGTCTTGGACGATAATCGTCTCGCCGCCGGCCAGCATGTTTCCACCGGCTTTGATGTCTTTCTGCGATCCCGCCGCCTTCGGAGTGCTGCCCGAGGCGGACCCCGCGACGACGTCGGTGCCTAGGCCGACTTCGCTTTCCGGCGAGGAGGTTATTTGGCCTTTGGGGCTCAACAGCGGCTTGATCATCAACTGCAAGTCGGTGCTGCGAACATAATTCAGATGATACACGCGGACCGGCAGGTTGTTCTCTTCATATTCTTGAATCTCCTCGGGCGTGAAGATGTAGAGCATGTCCTTCTCGCGGCGGATTTCAAGATTGCACATCTTGGCGATTGCGGCGAGAGCCTCGCTGACCGTTTTTTCGTTCAGATCGAGCGTGATCTCTCCGCTGACGCTGGGCGAGACGAGGATGTTCAGTTTCGCGCTGCGGCTGATCATTTCCAACGCCTTGCGCACGTCGATCTGGGCGACGTGCAGCGTGACCAACGGCTCGCCCGTGGTCGAAACGGCGCGCGTAATAGGCGGCTCGGTCGGCGCGGCGGCGGCCGGCACGCCCTGAGGACGCGGCACGACTTCCGGCGCCGGCGGCTTCTCGACCGACTTCGATGCAGCGGCTGGGGCTTTCCCGTTGCTCGCAGGTGATGCGTTGGCCGGTTGGGCGCCGGCACCCGGTTCGGACGCCGCGGGCGAGGGTTCCGGCGGCAATACGTCCGGGTTTTCGGAAGACATCGCCGCGTCCTGGGGCTCCTCGGGCAGCGTCGGCGACGGGGGCATCTCCGCGTCGGTCAATTGTGCCGCAACCTGAATGTGCGTGGGGCACGGAGCAATGTTCCGAACCGCCGTATTCGTCGTGCGTTTGGCTGCCGCCGGAGGATCCGACTCGCAGTCCGCAATATAGAGTGAGCGGGTTTCAGACACAGCGACGGCCGATCGCTTGTTTTCCGTTCGGGATGCGGACTGGGGCTTGGGCAGAGGGTCGTCTGAGGCGACTTGGGCAAAGCCGGGCGACGCCGTTAGAGGCTTCGTGCTTTGGCTGCGCGCGGCAAATCCCTGGCTGCACCCCGCAATTGCGGTGCAGGAGCAGATTAAGCTCATCGCCACTAGCCACTTTCCCCGAGTGTGCATTTTCCCCTTTGTGACAACTTCTGGGCTCGGGCTTGGTTCGAAACAGTTGATTTCTTCTTAAATTCCCCTTATCCAGGGGATGCGCATTGCTACACTTTGACCGCATACGAGCGTTGTCCATAACAATCGGGAGAATTGGGGAAGAACTTAACGATTCTTCCGCCTTTAGGAAGCAGAAAAACTTTAACGAGAAGCTGCGTTATAGGGGTACAGACACCCCACAGATGGTTTCACTTCTGCGTCTGTTGGTAGATCGCCTCGATAAGACCCTGCACGTCTTTGAATTTCTTCTTCGATGCCAGGGCTGCGTCGAGCAGTCGCCGGGCCTCGCTCTCGCTGTGCCCCAGCGAGCGAAGCACTTCGTAGGTTTCGGAAACCACGTCGGGCTCGACCTCGGCCTCTCGTTTTTCGTCGCGGACGGCCATCAGCGCGAACTTGGGCACTTTGCGCCGCAGTTTGGCGATGATCCGCTCGGCCATGGCCGGCCCGATGCCCGGCAGCGAGGCCAGCGTCTTGGCGTCTTGCTCCTCGATGGCCGTGGCCACTTCTTTGACCGGCCGGACCATCGCCCGAAGGGCCTTCTTGACGCCCACGCCGTCGACCGAGCAGACCAGCTCGAAAAACTCCCGCTCCGCCTCGCTCAGAAACCCAATCAGCCGAGGGGTCATCCGGCCCTGCATCGGGTTGCCTTCCAGATACTCGATCGTGTACAGGCTGATCGGCTGGTTCAGTTCGCTCTGCAACTGCCGGCGGTTGAACTCGGGAATCAGCACCTCATATTCGAAGGCGTCGATTCGCAACGTCAGTGCATCGTTGTGCAGGGCAGCCAGTTGGCCGGTGATTTTCGTGATCATGGGAGCAGTGGGCAGTGGACAGTGGGCAGTGGACAGTGGACAGTGGGCAGTGGGCAGTGGACAGCGATTTGCGGCTTGTTGCTAGTGCCGTGTTACAGAGGATTTTGGCCGCTAAACCGACAAGTTCGGCTGCAACGGTGTACTAACCACTAACCACTAACCACTCTGTCTTTCAAGTAGTAGTGACAAAGTGCGGCGGCCAGCGCGTCGGCCACATCGGGCGGGTCGGGCGCATCGGCCAGCCCCAACTCGCGCTGGATCGCCCGCTGCACCTGCGATTTCGACGCCCGGCCGCTGCCGGTCAGGATACGCTTGATCTGCGTGGCCGAATAGTGCATTACCGGGATGCCGGCCTGGGCCGCGGCCAGACAGATCACACCCCGGGCGTGGCCCATCAAAATCGCCGTCCGCGGCCGCTCGTAGTGCGAATACAGCTCTTCGATCGCCATCGTATTTGGATGCAGGCTTGCGATGACATCGGCCACGCCCTCGTGAATTTCCACAAGACGTTTGGTCAGCGAGCCCTTCGATTTGCCGCGTATGACGCCCGCCTCGCAGAGCTTCAGTCGTCCGCCGTCGACCTCCAACACGCCGTAGCCGGTGATGTTCAGGCCGGGATCGATGCCGAGGATGCGGAGAGACATGGGATTGTTGATTGATGATTGTTGATTGATGATTGGGGAAGTGTCTAGGGGGTCGAAATGTCCCCTCACACCGATTGTCGATCAACAATCGTCAATCAACAACCAACAATCCTACTTCCGGCTCCATTCTGTTCCGCCGGGACGATCCTCGAGCGTTACGCCGATTTCCGTGAGCGTGTTGCGGATGCGGTCGGCGGTGGCAAAATCCTTTTTCTTTCGGGCTTCGGCCCGCAGGTCGATCAACAGCGTCATCAGCTTGCCGGCCAGATCGTCGCCGCCGTCGGGCGTTTTCTCTTGGGGCGGCTTGCGGAACAGCCCCAGCGTGCCGGCCAGTTCGCGGAGCGTTGTCGCGCCGCGACGGAGGACGTCGAGTTTTTCAGGCGTCCGCTTGCCGGGCTCTTCCAGCTTTTCGTCGTCGACGAACTTATTGAGCGCCCGAACCAGATCGAACAGCGCCCCGATCGCGCCGCCGGTGTTGAAGTCGTCGTCCATCGCTTCGAGGAAGCGGCTTCGCTGCTCGGCGACGGCGGCCAGCAGCGGCGCTTCGTGGGCCGCCGTGCCGGCGGCCGCTAAACGATCGGAATCTGCTTCTTTTCGCGTCGCCGGCGCACTGATCGCGTAATAGCTTTCGCCTGTGACGCGCTCGAACCGCTTGAAGAAGCGGTAAAACGTGTCCATGCCGGTTTCGACCTCGCGGAGACGCTCTTCGCTGTAGTCGATCGGGCGGCGATACTGCGTCGAAAGCACAAAAAACCGGATCGTCTCGCCGGAAAACTGCCCCAGCATCTCGCGAAACGGGGCCGAGCCCTTCGATTTGCTGATCTTGCCGACCTCTTGAGCGGCCAGATCGCCTTCGACGGGCCGGGTGCTTCGTCCGCCGACCTTGCCCACCTCGCTGCTGGCCTGCATCAGACCGTTGTGCATCCAATACTTCGCCATCGGGCGGCCGTGGCAGCATTCGCTTTGGGCGATTTCGTTTTCGTGGTGCGGAAACATCAGGTCGAGGCCGCCGCCGTGGATGTCGAACGTTTCGCCCAGCAGTTTGCGGCTCATCGCTGAACATTCGATGTGCCAGCCGGGCCGGCCGGGTCCCCAAGGACTGGGCCATGACGGCTCGCCGGGCTTGGCCGCCTTCCACAGCGCGAAGTCGGCCCCGGATCGCTTGCGGTCGGCCATGCCGCCGCCGTCGCCCTGCATCGCCTCGACGCCGCGATGGCTCAGCTTGCCGTACTCGGGCGATTTCGACACCTCGAAATACACGTCGCCCTGGGCTTCGTAGGCGAAACCCTTTTCGACCAGCGCCTTGGTGAACCGGACGATTTCGTCCATCGTTTCAGTGCATCGCGGAAAATGGTCGATCACGTCGACGCCCAGGGCCGCGATGTTGTTCATATAGTCGGCGGTCATTTCGGCGGCCAGTTGGGCCATCGGAACGCCGCGCTGATTCGACTCGGCGATTAGCTTGTCGTCCACGTCGGTGACGTTCACGACCAGCGTCACCTGGTAGCCGGAGTAGCTCAGATACCGTTTGACGGCGTCGAAGATGACCGGCCCGACCATGTGGCCGATGTGGCTGGGCTTGTAGACGGTCGGACCGCAGAGGTAAATGCCCACCTTGCCCGGCGTGACCGGCTCGAAGGGCTCTTTCGTTCGCGAGAGGGTGTTGTAGACGCGGAGCATGGGGCGAGTGGCTAGTGGCTAGTGGTTAGAATTCGTCATTCGTGCTTCGTCATTCGTGCTTCGTCATTGATCTTGTGCTTCTTTCGCGGCCAGCAGGGCGACGCACTCGGCGGCGATGGCTTCTTCGCGGCCGATCGCGCCGATGCCTTCGCCGGTCTTGGCTTGCAGTCCGACGCGCTCGGGCTCGATGCCGAGAATTTCGGCCACGCGCTCGCGAATGGCTTGGCGATGGGTCAACAGCTTGGGACGCTGGGCAAACACGATGCAGTCGATGTTGACGATCCGCCAGCCGACTGCATCGACGGCGTCCAATGCGGCGGCGAGCATTTCGGCCGAGTCGCGGCCGCGATTTTCGGGATCGGTGTCGGGAAACATCTGGCCGACGTCGCCCAAGGCGGCCGCGCCCAACAGGGCGTCGATCACGGCGTGCAGCAGCGCGTCGGCGTCGCTGTGGCCGACCGATTCCCGATCGTGGGGAATGTCGAGCCCTCCGAGACGCAGCGGCCCGCCCGGCCGCAGCCGATGCGTGTCGTGTCCGATTCCAACCCGTATTCCGTCCGTGGCTCGGCCTCCTTTATTGTTTTGTCGGCAACCTGGGGCATCCGACGGGCAAACGCGGGGAATTATAATAGAATGATCCAAAAGGGGGAAGAGAAGAGCGGTCCGACCGCGGAATGCAGCCGTTGCCCCAAAACGACGCGCCGGGTTGGCGGCGGCGGCCTTCGGCCCGCATGCTTGCGCAGAAAACGAAGAAACCTGTCCGAAAATCCTAGAACACGAATACCGCGGCAGCCACGACCGTGGTCCACAGGCCGTCTTTGTCGCCTTCGGCGGTTTGCACGCAGGCGCGGGTGTTAATAATCTTGCCCGACATGTGGTAAATCTCTTTCCGCTTGTCGTAGGCGGTTTCGGGATCGAACTCGATGCCCAGGGTCGTGGCCAGCATTGTAGCGGCCATGTCCTCGACCAAGTCGCGGAGCTTCGGCTCGGTGATGCCGAAGTCGTGATGCTCGGAGATGTATCCGTATTGCTCGCCCTGGGCCGGAACCGCCAAGCCGACGCCGGCCCCGACCATCCGCGACGGCTCGTTCGTCGAGGCCTCGGCCAAGACGACGTAGACGATCTGGCCGGTCTGCAATTTGGTCAGACCGCGGGTCTTCGAGATCACTTTGCAATGCGGCGGAAAGATGCTCGATACCCGCACAAGGTTGAACACCTCGATGCCGGCGTCCCGCAGGGCCAACTCAAAACTTTGCAGCCGCGTCCGGTGCTTGCCGACGCCCTTGGTGAAGAACACCTTCTTCGGGACAAACGCTTCACCCATAATGACTTCCTCCCGGACGCAAGAACTAGAAGTTGGTCGATCGAAGCGTTGAACTCCGGCGCAGATTTTCCTGCCAAGTCAACAAGGTTAACCGATCCTCGCCACTTTCACAAGTTGGATTTTTTCGAGACCCGGCGAAAAAAAGGCCGTCGGTCCGCCGATTTGAAACCGGGGGACTGTCCCAATTTTCGTGTCAGCGAAAATGGGACTGTCCCCTTTGCCGCTCGTACAGCCCCGTTTTCGGCCAGTCGACGCTCACCCTTGACAGCCCGCAGCCGATACCCTGAAATGATGTTATGACGCCTGCCGATCCCACACAGTTCCTCGGTTTGCCTTCGCCCGATCCGAAGCAGGCCGACGTCCGCCTGCTGCCGGTCCCTGTGGAAAAAACCGTTTCATACGGCACGGGCACGGCCGGCGGGCCGCAGGCCATTATCGAGGCCAGCTATCAGTTGGAACCGTTCGACGAAGAGACGCTGGTCGATTTCACCGAAGGCCCGCGCATCCATACGTTGCCGCCGCTATCGCCCGAGGGCGATCTCGAATCGTGCCTCGCGCAGATTCGCGAAGCCGTGCGACCGCTGCGCGACAAGTTTCTGTTCTCGCTCGGCGGCGAGCACGGCATCACCTATGGGCTGGTCGCCGGTCTGGTCGACGATCCCGCCGAGGTGACGGTTGTGCAACTCGACGCCCACGCCGACATGGCCGACGATCTGCATGGGCGGCGCTGGTCGCACGGCACGGTCATGCGCCGGCTTTGGGAAAAAGGCTGCTCGCTTGTGCAAATCGGCATTCGCAGCCTGACGCGAAGCGAGTACGAGGTGGCGACGGCCAGCCCGCGCATCACGACCTTCTACGCCCATCGGCTCGAAGAGCAATGGGACGAAATGCTCGACATGCTTCGGCATTTAGAGGGCAAGGTTTATCTGACGATCGACGCCGACGGTAAGCTGTCGGACAAGCCCCTCTGGCACTCCGA
>CAYMQL010000061.1:8905-9529 GCA_964392255.1 uncultured Planctomycetaceae bacterium
GAGCACCGGCACTCCGCAGCCGAACGGGCTGTCCTGGCGGCAGACGACCGACGTGGTGCGAACGCTGATGACGGAGTCGCGCTGCCAACTGATCGGCGCGGACCTGGTGGAATTCGTGCCGTCGCCGGATCCGCCGGGCTGCGATCCGACCGCCGCCCGACTGGCCGCCAAGACGTTGGCCTGGTGGTGGACCGGCCGTCGCCGCGCATAGCGACGGATCCGAAGCAACGGATCCGAAGCGACGCAATAGCAGCCGGGATGACAGCGGCGCTGCTGCCCCCTTTTTTGGCGATTTGCAGCAACACCACTGCCGCCCCCGCAATTCCCGGCTGTTGCCTATAAGCAACACGAACAGAGAACGTATCCTTTAGGCCCGGCCGCATCGCTAGCGAACGGCCGGGCCGCACTCTTCTAAACTGCCGTAACGGCCGCTGACTTACGCCGCACGCCGGCGGCGAATATCCCGCAGACCAATCGCCCGAATGGGCGGCGCCGCTGCGCCGTTGCGCCGACGATAGCTTTGTTCGCGAGCCAAGGCTCGGCGACGGGCCGACTCGGGGAGCGGATCAACGCGGCTCATCCGGCTTCCCAACTCGGTGTCGATGGCCTCGCTCAGAGCCAACA
>CAYMQL010000062.1:0-9517 GCA_964392255.1 uncultured Planctomycetaceae bacterium
CGAACTGATCGCTGACCTTGAAACTCTTGCGGCATTTCGGACAGACAACGATAATCGCCATGCGCTTATTCGTCCGTTTGCAGGTCGGCCTCGGTGACCATCAAGAATCCCCTTGAGGCCAACGTTTCTTGGGCGATTTCGATGTTGTCGACCATCAGCGCCACCGACGGCCGGCCGCGCGGGCGCACCAAGAGCGGATAGGCTTGGATGATATTCACTTCGGCCTGCAACAGGGCGGTGCAGATGTCCAGCAAGGGCTGCGGCCCCTCGGACAATTCGACGCCGATCAAGTCGCTCTCGATGATCGCCAAACCCGCGCGCTCGAGAATCTCGCGGCCCTGTTCGGGATGGCTCAGCAGGAAGCGGACGAACGCACATTCGGCCGTGTCGGAAATCGAAAGGGCGACGATCCGCACCCGACTGCCTTCGAATCGGCGAACCACCTCGAGCAGCTTCCCTACCTTGTTTTCCAAAAAAACCGTAAACTGCCGGATGGACGGATAGTTGCGGCCACGCATGGTGGCAAAGTCGATCCCGGCCGATTCGTCGATGCTCATGGGCTCCCCCCGTGAGAAGTTGTTGTCTCTTAACTATAGGCCCAAACCACCCGTCTGAGAAGAGTCCCCTGGGAATCTAAAAATCATTAAAATGTTTTGAGAAGCGTCCCCTGGAAATTGAGAAATCAAGAAAAATGCTCCGACAACACGAAATCGAACTGCGAGTGCGATACCAGGAAACCGATCCGATGGGTTTTTTGCACCACGCCAACTACTTTACCTATTTTGAGATCGGCCGGACCGAGCTTCTCCGGGCCGCCGGAGGAAATTATCGCCAGATGGAGGCCGACGGACTGCTGGTCGTCGTCGTGCGTGCCGAATGCACCTTTCGTCGGCCCGCCCGCTACGACGATTTGCTCCGGCTTCGCACCACCATCGCCCGTGTGACCCATGCCAAGATCGAACATCATTACGAACTGACTCGCGACGGCGAGTGTCTGGCCGTCGGGCGGGTGACGCTGGCGGTGGTCGATCGCCAGGGCCGCGTGCAGCCCGTGCCGGAGTGGATGATGATGGAAAAGGATGAAGGCGGCAGGATGAAGGATGAATGAAGGTTGTTCAACCACATGTCGCGATTCTCACCAGCCCCAAATCCCGAATCCCTAGCCCCGAGTCCCGAATCCCTCTTCACTCAATACCTCCTGCGCCGCAGCGACGGTCGCGTCAATATCCTGCTCGCTGTGGGCCGTGGAAACGAACAACGCCTCGAACTGGCTGCATGGCAGATAAACGCCTCGCTCGATCATGCCCCAGAAATATCGGGCGTAGCGTTTTGTGTTGCAGGCGGCGGCCGAATCCCAATTCAATATCGGCGGGTCGTTGAAAAAGAGCGTCATCATCGAGCCGCAGCGGACGACGTGCGCCGGAACGCCGCTTTGTTTAGCCGCAGCCTCCAGGCCGCGCTGGAGCCGCGATGAGAATTCTTCGAGCAGCGGATACGGATTTGTGTCGCGAAGGATTTTGAGCGTGGCCGCGCCGGCGGCGGTAGCCAGCGGATTGCCGCTCAGCGTGCCGGCTTGAAACACCTTGCCGGCCGGCAACACGTGGTCCATCACGTCGGCCCGGCCGCCATAAGCCCCGACCGGCAGCCCGCCGCCGATGATTTTGCCGAGCGTGGTCAGATCGGGCCGGACGCCCAGCAGCGTCTGCGCCCCGCCATAGGCCACGCGAAAGCCGGTCATCACCTCGTCGAAGATCAACAGCGCGCCGTGTCGGTCTGTTGTTTCTCGCAGGGCATGGCAAAACTCGGGCGTCGAACGGACGCAGCCCATGTTGCCGGCCACCGGCTCGACGATCACTGCGGCGATTTTCGCAGCGTGTTCCGCGAAGGCGTCTTCCACCGCCTGAACGTCGTTGTAGCGCAGCACGAGCGTGTCGCGGGCTGTGCCCTCGGTCACGCCCGGCGAGTTCGGCACGCCGAGCGTCGCGGCCGAACTGCCCGCGGCCACCAGCAGACTGTCGACGTGGCCGTGGTAGTTGCCGGCGAACTTCACGATCATTGGCCGGCCGGTGAATCCCCGGGCCAGGCGGATCGCGCTCATCGTGGCTTCGGTGCCGGAACTGACCAGCCGGACTTTCTCGATCGACGGCACGGCCTCGACGATCAGTTCGGCCAGTTCGTTTTCGGCCAGGGTGGGCGCGCCATAACTCGTGCCGCGGCGCAGGGCCGCTTCGACGGCCGCAACCACGGCCGGATGCCCGTGGCCGAGAATCATCGGGCCCCACGAGCCGATATAATCGACGTAGCGATTGCCGTCGATGTCGAAAAGATACGCGCCTTCGGCGCGGTCGATGAAAATCGGCACGCCGCCGACGCCGCCGAACGCCCGGGCCGGGCTGTTCACCCCGCCGGGCATGAGTTGTTTCGCCCGCTCGAACGCCTGATGACTTTTGTCGCGCGCCATTGACTCTTACCCTCGATTGTAAGTCCCCCGGCAGTGTGCAACGGCAGCGTCGGTTTGTCAACCGTGCAGATGAGCATGCATTTTTCACCACGCGGGAAAAAAGTCGCGGGGTTTTGTTTATTGACTGTCAGATAAGCAATGTCGCAATAGCCGGGGGCTAACAGCCCCCGGAATATGCGTGGAATGGCGATTTCGTTCCGGGGGCTGTTAGCCCCCGGCTATCTTGATGCGACCTTACTTTTCTGAGACTCAATAGCGGCCGGCGGCACGCCGGCCAAAACGGCCATAAACGCCGCTCTCGCCGAGGTTCCGTCGGCGGCTAAACAGGATTTTGGCATTCTGAGATTCAATAAGCGACGCGCGGTGTTCGCGGATGCGACTTTTGGTTGCACGGTCGCTTGTTGATCCAACGCCCGAAGTCCCTCGGGTTTCCGGCCGAGGGCGGTCTGGATTTTCTTCAACAGCGCGTCGTATTTGGCGAACCATTGCTCTCCGCCCATCGTCGGATAAAGCTTGTAGACGATCGCGACGTCGTCGGCGGCCTGTTCGAGCAAATCGGTTCGCTGCGGCCCGGATTGGCTCATTGCATATCGGAAGCGGCACAGCGCAAGATTGTACCGGGCGTCGTGAAAAATGTCTTGATGGGTTTTGTACGACTGGACCTTTCGAGCGATTTGGCCCCAGCCCCAGACCAGATTCGCGGTCGATCCGTCCTTGCGTTCGATCTTGCGTCCGCCGCGAATCGCCGGCAGATAGGCGCCGGGCTTTTCGGCACCCCAAGCCTGATACGTGCGAGCGGCTTCGCGCTGGGCCTCGATCAGATTGTTTTGTACCCGGAGAACCTCGACCAGCGAGTCCAGGGCTTCTTCGTACTTGCCAAGCCGCCGCAGCGCGCGGGCGAGCATCATTCGCACGCCGAGAATCGCGTCGGGCTTGGGCGCGAAGTCTGGCTCGGCGCGGCAGGTTTCGAGAATCGTGCGACAGACCCGGACCGCTTGCCGATAGCGCTCGGCCGCTTCGGCCGGCGGCGCGGCGTCGCCCGAATCGACGCTTTCCGCAAGCCGCAGGAAGACGTCGGCCGTCCAGCTTAACGCCGCAAATCCGACCTCTTTAGGCGGCTGGGCGGCCAGATTGCCGAGAAATGCGGCGAGTTCTTTAGCGGCCTTTGCGGCTTCGGGCAAGTTGCCGGACTCGCAAAGCCGCTTCCACGACGTTTCGAGTTGGAGGCCGAGGTTCAGATAAATCTGCGCGAGTTTCACGCCGCCGCCCATTTTTTCCAGGGCGAGAACGGCTCGCTGCGCTTTTTCCAACTGACCGGCCGCGACGTAGGCCCGAACCGCAGCTTTCAGCGTTTCCTCGCGCAGGTTGCCTCGTTCGACAAGCGGCTTTTCCGCCTCGATCAAGGCGTGAGGTCCAAAGCCGGGTTGGTCGAGCCACGCGACGGCCTTTTCGGGCTGGCCGGCGTGCAAACTGATTTGCGCCAGCGAAAGGGCCGCGGCCGCCAAGGCGTAAGTGGCCTCGCCGCCGGCATCGACCGACGCGCGCAGCCGGCCGACGCCTTGTTCGAGCATCGCTTGGGCCTGGGCGGGCAGCTTGTCGGTTTGCGTCTTGGGCGGCCGCTTCGACGCTTCGGCCCGCGCGGCGTCGAGATAGGCCGCCCAAAGCGATTGGCCGACGAACAATTCCGTCTCGCCCCGTCGCGGCGAATCGTCGGAAATACGCGCGAGATACCCGGTCGCTTTGTCCAACTGCCGGGCGTCGAGCGATGCGCGGACCAAGGCGATCCACGCCTCGTCGGCCGCGGCGCTCTTGGGCCATCGTTGCGCGATAAACTCGGCGAGATCGGCCATGCGAACGTCGAACGCTCTGCGATCCTCGGCGTCGGACGCCTCGCGGGCCAGACTTGCATAAGACGCCAACGCGATTTTCGCCGCCTGCTGCGCCTCGGGCCGGTCGGCATAGCTTCGGGCCAAAAACTCGCCCAGCACCACTGCCTCGTAATAATTTTTCGCGGCCCAGTGCAAAAACGCCAGATTCAAGCGAAATTCATTGAGTTGCTCGATCTTCGCATTGGCCGAAGCGTGCGTCAATGCGAAGCGGTGGCTTTGCAGGGCCTCGGCCTGAAGCGCCGCCGTCTGCTCGGGCTTCAGGTCCGGCTCTTGCAGACGCTCCCAGGCGCGTTGAGCCCGCCGGACGGCTTCGTCAAACGTCGCGGGCGGCTCGGCGGCGCATAGCACGGCGCCCCAGCCCACTAACAGGCCGACGGCGACTCCTCCAAGCAACAGCCGCATCATGCCTCTCATCTCGCGTCTTCCTGACATTCAGCGATTTTCTTTTCTCACATTCAGCGATCTTCTTCCTCGCCGTCCGCCTCGGCGGCCACGGCGCCCGGTCCCGTCGGCGCGCCGGCCGCAAGAACTTTTTGCTTGAGCTCCTCGACCAACTTGGGGTTCTCGCGAAGATAATCGCGCACCTTCTCGCGGCCTTGGCCCAGCTGCACGTCGCCGTAGCGGAACCACGCGCCGGTGCGGATGACCAGCTTTTGGGCCATCGCCAGGTCGAGCACGTCGGTCTCGTAGTTGATGCCGTCGGCGTGCATCATGTCGAACTCGGCCACGCGGAACGGCGGGGCCACCTTGTTCTTGACCACCTTGGCCCGAACTCGCTGGCCGACCACCTCCTCGCCCTCTTTGAGTTGGCTGATGCGACGCACGTCGATGCGGCAGGAGGAGTAGAACTTCAGGGCTCGGCCGCCGGGCGTCGTCTCGGGATTGCCGAACATCACGCCGATCTTCTCGCGAATCTGATTGATGAAGATGACCGAGGTTTTCGACTTCGAGATCACGCCGGTCAGCTTGCGCATCGACTGGCTCATCAACCGGGCCTGGAGCCCGACGTGCGAGTCGCCGATCTCGCCTTCA
Organism: uncultured Planctomycetaceae bacterium; assembly: GCA_964392255.1. Classification (GTDB taxonomy): domain Bacteria; phylum Planctomycetota; class Planctomycetia; order Pirellulales; family Thermoguttaceae; genus CAYMQL01. The sequence goes on from CAYMQL010000062.1 coordinate 5,383, forward strand.
AGTTCCTTCTTCGGCACCAGGGCCGCGACCGAGTCGACCACGATGACGTCGACCGCGTTGCTCTTGATGAGCATTTCGGTGATGTGCATGGCCTCTTCGCCGCTGCCCGGCTGGCTCACAAGCAGCGTCTCCAATTGGACGCCGAGCTTTTTGGCCCAGGAAGGGTCCAGGGCATGTTCGGCGTCGATGAAGGCGGCGATGCCGCCGCGCCGCTGGGCGCTGGCCACCACGTGCAGGGCCAGCGTGGTTTTGCCGCTCGATTCGGGCCCGAAGATTTCGACCACGCGGCCGCAGGGGATGCCCTGTCCGCCCAGGGCGATGTCCAGCGATAGACTGCCGGTGGGGATTCCCTGGATGGGCGCGGTGGTGCCGACGCCCAGGGGCATGATGGCCCCTTCGCCGAACTCCTTTTCGATCTGGGCCAGCGTGTTTTTCAGCGTCGGGTTGTCTTCCAGCATGGCGATTCCGCCTTTGCGGTCCGCCTTGGTCGATGGCGAAGTCTTTTTGGCCATGAGCATACTCGGGGTTGTTGAGGTGTGTTTTGGAAAAAATCCAATTGAGTGAACTTATGAACAGTATACCGCCGGGCGTTCTCGGCGGCAAGAGGATTCGGCGAGGGGACTGTCCCAATTTTCGTGTCAGCGAAAATGGGACTGTCCCCTTTGACGTGGACCTCCTTTGCCGTGGAAGGCGAGGCTCTTGGAAAACCGTTTCTTAGCATTTTGGAGCGGAGTTGGCGAGGGAGGGGGCGCGGCGGCACGGGAACTTCTTACAGTCAAAATGGGCAATCTCATCCGTTTAGCAGCCGCCGGCACGGCGGCCTTGTCCCCCGGGGCGGAACGGGCTAAATTCGATCCCTGCCTTTTGAATCCCAACCTCAGGCCACTATCCCCCCCTCCCTTGTTTCCCAATCCGGAAAACCGCACCGCTGTCAGCGGCACCGCCTGCTGCCTGATTTCGGCATTGGCCTATACCGCCGCGAACATCTGCATGCGACAGCTCACGGCCTTGCGGTGCGATCCGATCCTGGCGGTTTTCGGTCGGGAATTGGTCACCGCCGTTGCCGCGGCGCCTTGGTTGTTCTATCGGGTCTTTCGCGGCCGCACGTCCCTGCCCGGCAAAGACGCCCTGATCCGGCTCGTGTTGGCCGGGCTGCTCATTCAGGTGGTCGGCAATGTGGTCAATCAATGGGCATTGGGCGTGGTGGGGCTTGCCGTGACCGTCTGCGTCGTTTTCGGCGCCACTATCGCCAGCGGGGCCCTGCTCGGACGCCTGTTTCTCGCAGAAAAGGTCTCCTATCGCTCGATGGCCTCGATTGCCTTGCTGCTGGCATCGCTAACGCTGTTGGGGATCGGCGCCGAAGCGGCCGGGCCCGCAATCGGCGCAGACGGCCATGCGTCGAGTCCTCTTCGGCTCCTGGCCGGCGTTGCGGCGGCTGCCTTGGCCGGGGCAACCTTCGCGGTGCTGAACATCGTCATCCGCCATTCGGTAACGCGAGCAACTTCGCCGCTGGTCATCGCCTTTCTGGTCCCAATGGTCGGCGCGTTGAGCTTGGGGCCGTCGGCCTTGTTTCGGCTTGGATTGCAGCCGCTCTACGACGCCTCATGGCAACAACTGGCAATGATGGCGGTCGCCGGTGCGTTCAATCTCGTCGCTTTTACGGCCGTCATCCTCGGTTTGCAGCGGATCAACGTCGTTCATGCCAATATGATCAGCGCCTCGCAGGTCGCAATGGCGGCCGTCGCCGGCATGTTGATTTTTAGTGAACCGCCGAACGGCTGGCTGCTGTCGGGCATCGTTCTGACGATGGCCGGCATCCTGGCCATCGACCGACCGGCCGAAAGCGTCGACGTCTAGCGCGTCGGACAGGCGCCGTTACACGGGCGAAGGCGTTTCGGCCCGCCCGGCCAGCGCCGCCCGAAGCCGGCGAATTTCCTGCTGGTCCTGGACTCGCTGACATTGCCAACGTTGCGACTGTTCGCGAAGCTGGGTCTCAAGATCGCGCAGTTGCCGCTCGCGGGCCGCCAACCGATCGGCCTGCTGTTGGCATTCTTCCCGGCCGGTGGCGCTCCATCGCTGGAATTCGCCTCTTTGCTGAACCAACAGGGCGTGCTGCTCGGCCAACTGGCTGCGAACGGCCTCCAATTCACGCCTTTCGTCGGCCAGTTCGGCATGGGTGCGGGCGTATTGCTCGGCAAGCTTGGTTCGGATGCGGCCCAGCGATTGGACCAGCGCGGCCGGCGGTGCATGGCCCGCTAGCTCAACCCAAAGCTCTTCGGCGGCCACGCGAGTTTCCAACGTTTCGCGCTGCATCTGCTCCAATTCAGACCGGAGCTGCTTCAATGCCGCCCGGCAGCGGTCGACGTGCCGCGATCGACGCTGAACGGCCAGACGCTTTCGTTCGAGCTCGTCGGTCTGTTGCCGGCGTTCTTCGGCCAACTGCTCGCGCGCGGAGGCGGCTTCCTCGGCGGCGGTACGCCGCTCTTCGGCGAGTTGTTCGCGCAACGAGGCCAATTCGGCCTGAACGCGGACAAGCTCCGCCTGTTCCTCGTCAATCTGCTTTTGACGCGCCGCCAACGCCTCGGCGAGTTGCCGCGAAGCTTCGTCGTGCGGACCGTCGCCTTCCGAGCGATGTTGCCGAGCGGCCTCGGCGGCAGCCAGACGGGCCAGCCGCTTCTCAAATTCCCGCTCGCGCGCGTCCAACGCCGACGAACGATCGGCCAACGCCTTTTGCTGCTCGGCCAGTTTTTCGACCGAGGCGGCCAGTTCCGCCTCGCGCTCGGCATGACTGAGCGCCGCGGCCCGAGCATCGGCCTCGAAGCGGGCAATCCGCGCGTTCCATTGGGCCTCGCGCGAATCCAACTCTTTCTGCCGCGACCGCAGGTGCGCGGCCAGTTGGTCGGCTTGCAGGTGCATCTGCGCGGCTGCGGGTGCGTCGGCCGCCGGCAACGCATGGGGCGCCTCGCAGCAGACCGGCTCCGACGCCGGCACGGAAGAACTCGGCTCGTGGGCAGGGTCAATACGCTGATTGGCGGCCAATCGAGAACTCGGCCGCGATCTTTTCTCGTCGTGGCAGACCGTTTGCGGCGGAATGTGCGAGGATGGCTTGGTCATGGCGCCGGCAGCCGCAAGGATGATCGGGCCTGGTCGGCGCGGTACAATCCGCGCAATCGGCAAGGCTCGCCCAACTTACTACATCGGCACTCTTCGGGGCCAAGTTCACCACAAGTCCATTCAGCGCATTGCGATAGCGATGGCGCAATCGGGCCGCAGTTGCGCAGATGTGAAAACAGGAAAAATAGACAAGAACGGGGCCTTGAAATGCACCCCTAATCCGCATTCCTCACCACTGTTTAGCCGGCGAACTTGTTCGCCGCGTGTTTCGGCTTAGACCATCAAGCATTCACGACGATCAAGTTCGCCAGCTAAACAAAACACGTTGCCGGGAGTTTTTTCCCGTGTGGCTAGAACTACGGGCTAGCCCTTTGCCTGGTCGATGGCGTCTTGCAGCCGCTTTTTCGGCTGGACGCCGACGAAGCGATCGACCACTTCGCCGTTTTTGAAGATCATCAGGGTTGGAATGCTGCTGACGCCGTAGGTGGCGGCGGTCATGGGGCTATCGTCGATGTTGATCTTAGCCACTTTCACGCTGCCCTGGTTTTCAGACGCCAGTTCTTCGACGACCGGAGTGATCATGCGGCAGGGACCGCACCACGGCGCCCAAAAGTCGATCAGCACCGGCTCGGCCGATTGGAGGACTTCGGTGTTGAAATCGTGGTCGGACAGCTCTTTGACGTGATGCATTCCCAAAACTCCTTAGAGGGGTTCGTTCGCGGGGAAAAGCCGTGTTTTTGGACAACGGCGTTAATCAGCGGGAATTATAGGCGTTGTGCCCACGCCGTCAACCGGCCCAGCGACGCGGTGTTCGGACCAGGACTGGCGGATTCCTGACCACGCCTGATCTCTGGCCGCGTTTTGAAAGGGACCATTTCCACAACCGATCAACAAAAAATGCTCAAAGGCCCTTCTTAGGGGCCTTTGAGCACGGTTGACCACTCCTGACACCTGCTGAAACAAGGTAGCCGAGGCGGGAATCGAACCCGCACGCCCAGTTACGGGCACGGGATTTTAAATC
>CAYMQL010000063.1:0-9476 GCA_964392255.1 uncultured Planctomycetaceae bacterium
CCCGTCAGCGTCAACTCCGGCGTGAGCTTGTAATCGGCGACGAGCCGGTCGGGCAAGCGGACGCTGCGGCCCATCTGCTCGAACAGCGCCGGCCATCGCACCGGCTTGGTCAAGAAGGCGTCGGCTCCGGCCGAGAGCATTTGCCGCCGCACCCCGGCGTGCGATTCGATCGTCAACACGATGACCGGAATATCCTTGGTGTAGTCGTTTTCCTTGAGTTTCAGCAGCACGTAGTTGCCCTCGCCGCCCGGCATCTTCAGGTCAAGCAAAATCAAGTCGGGCCGCTCCTTGACCGCCGTCAGATAGCCGACGGTGCCCGAGTCCGCTCCGATCACCGTGATGCCGTAAGGGCGAAGCCGAGCGCTTACCGACTGCACAACCAACGCGTCGTCGTCGATGCATAGGATTTTCAGCGGCTTCTCGCCGGCGGCCGCCGGCGGTTCCTCGACTTCGTCCGATCGATCGGCGGACTCTAAAACAGGCATGACCATGCCCGCCAGCGGATCGGCCCTGTCGCGGACGAACGCTGGAATGACCTTCTCGAGATTGCCCAGAAAACGTTCCCAATTGATCGGGTATTCCACCAACCGGACCGTCGCGTTGTTGAGCAGATCGCCGGCGCCGACGGCGTCGTTTTCGTTCACCAACAGAATGGGCAGATTGCGCGTCACCGGATGCTCTGCAAACCGTTGCAGCAGCTTCAGCAACTCCTTGGGTTGGTCGGCTCCTTGGACGACGACGACGTGCGGTTTCTCGGTGAAGCAGGTCCAGTAGCCCTCGTCGAAATCGCTCACGCGCTGCACCTCCAGACCCAACGCCGACAGCCGGCGGTCGACTAGCTCCAACCGGTCCGCGGGGCTTTCGATGCAGAGCACGCGCGAGCGACCGCACACCGGGGCCGTTCGCTCCACGGTGGCGGCCGGCCGGGCCTTGGGCTCTTGCTCCACTGCCGCCGCGGCCGTTGGCTCTTCACGCGCCGGCGGCGGTTCCGTCGGCTCAACGGCCGCCTCGACGCTTTGCGGCGCCGCAGACGCCGTCTCGGAAGGCGGTTCCGCCGGCTCCGGCGCGGAGGTCTCCTGTTGGCCGAGCAAGCGGTCGATCAGCGATTTGATTTCGGCCCACGACCGGGGCGACTTCTCGACGTAGTGCGCCCCCAACCGGCGTGCCCGTTCCCGCGTGGCCTCGTCGGAGATCACGCTGTGGATGATCACGGGAATCTTCGCGTAACGCGGGTCCGAGGCCATCATTTCGCAAACCGCAAGCCCGTTGCCCGACGGCATGTTGATGTCCAATATCACCAAGTCGGGCTGTATTTTCATCGTGCCCATCAGGGCGTGGGCGGCGTCGGGCGAGCGGAACGCCTGATAGCCCAAGTGTTGCAGCCGCCGCGAAAGGGCCAGCGTAACGACCGGATCGTCGTCGGCAATCAGGATCGACTTCGCTCCGTCGGGGGCGGCCTTGGATTTTGCGCCGCGTTGCGGTTGTGCATCGTCTTCGCCCGACCAACCCAAGGCGGTTTGACTGCTCTTATCGGCCTCGCGTTCCACCAGCGGCGCCGCCGCCGCGGAATTCGTCGCGCTGATTCGCCGCAACTGCATCTCGGCGACCATGCGGCGATTGTCGCGCCAACGGCGCAAATGGTCGAACAACGCCGGTACAGCCAGCAGCATCACCGCGATCAGACAAAATATCGCCGCAACAATCAGAATGCGCGAGTAGACGGTCCACTCGCCGGGCAGCATTTCAAAGCCCATGGTCGTTTCCCCATGCGAGTTGGCGTGCTCTGCGGCAACAAACGGCCGAGGCATCCCAAGGAAATATAGATTGGCCGGCTGGTCATCTCGTGTCGCAGCGGGTAGAAAACGTCGCCCCCCCGGTTGGCTACAACCGGCAAACGCGGTCCTGTGTAAAAAGACATGCGAAATTGGAGCATCCGGGACGGATGCACACGGGCGTTCGGCCTAGATTTTCTTATCGGCGCGGATGTATTGCCCAAGCCGCAACAGGGGATCGGCCTTTCGCGCGAACGCGAAGCACCGTCGCGCCGTACTCCCCGCAACGATTTCAACAAAACCATCGGCGACATGAAAGACCGATATATCCTACTCGCGCTGCTGTTGATTCTTCTGATCCTTTCGGCCGGCATTATCACGGCCGGCAGCCTGCTCTATCACAATCAGCAGCGCAGCTACCGAACCGAGGTCGAACACAAGCTAACCGCCGTCTCCGACCTGAAGGTGGACGAATTATCGGCTTGGCGCAAGGAGCGATTAGACGATGCAGTTGTGTTTTTCAATAATGGCGCTTTTTCTTCTCTCTTGCAGCGCGCGGTCGAGAACCCGGAAGACGCGGCCATTCAAGAAAGACTCGATACCTGGATCAGCCGATTGCGCGTCAACCGCGAATACGACCGCATTGTGTTGTTCGGCCCCGCCGGCGATCCGTTGCTGCTGCTAAGCGGAACCAAGGAGCCCGTGTCGGATCGTACCCGCGAACGCGCGGCCGACACATTGCGGTCGGGCAAGTTGGTTTTTGAAGACTTTCGCCCGAATCCTTCGACGGGAAAGCCCGCCCTTCGGCTTTACATCCCGATCTACGAAGAATCGCCCGAGCGCCACCCGCTCGGCGTGCTGATGCTGCGGATCGATCCGAGCGTCCGCCTCTATCCGTTCCTGCAACGCTGGCCGACGACCAGCTCGACGGCCGAAACGCTGTTGATTCGCAAGGAAGGGGCCGAGGCGGCGTTTCTAAACGAATTGCGGTTTCGCAAAAACACGGCCCTGTCGCTCCGCATGCCGCTGAAAAACATCCAACATCCCGCGGTTAAGGCCGCCTTGGGCCGTAAGGGGATTGTCGAGGGACTGGATTATCGCGGCGAGCCCGTGTTGGCCGACATACGCGACATTCCTCAGTCGCCGTGGTATCTTGTGGCGAAAATCGACACGGCCGAGGTCTTCTCGCCGCTTCGCCGGCAGTTCTGGGGAGTGGCGATGTTTGTTGTGAGCCTGTTGTTCGGCACGGCGGCGGCGGCGGGCTTCTTTTGGCGCCAGCAGCAACTCGGCCATTACCGCGAACAACTTTCGATCGCCCACTCGCTGCGCGAAACCAGTGCGTACTTGGAAAGCCTGTTCACGCACGCCAACGTGCCCATCATCGTCTGGGATTCGCAATTTCGGGTCACGCGATTCAATCGGGCCTTCGAGTCTCTGACGGGCAGGGCGGCCAGCGAAGTCGTCGGCCAGTCGCTCGACGCGCTCTTTCCGCCCAATCGGATTGAAAGCTCGATGCGGCACATTGTCGATACGCAGCATGGTCAGCGTTGGGAAACCGTCGAAATCGAGGTCCTCCACGTCGATGGCTCGACGCGGACCGTGCTCTGGAACTCCGCGCCGATCTTCGAGCCCGACGGCGTAACCCTTGCGGCCACCATCGCACAAGGCCAGGACATCACCAAACGAAAGCAGGTCGAATTTGATCTGAGAAAGCTGAGCGTCGCGGTCGACCAAAGCCCCGCAACGATCGTCATCACTGACCGCGAAGGACGCATCGAATACGCCAACCCGAAGTTTACCCAAGTCACCGGTTATACGCTCGACGAGGTGCGAGGAAAAAATCCCCGAATCCTGAAGTCGGGGCAAACCACGCAAAAAGAATACGAACGGATGTGGGAGACGATCCTCTCGGGTTCGGAATGGCGAGGCGAGTTCTACAACCGCAAGAAAAGCGGCGGCTACTATTGGGAACAAGCCCTGATCGCGCCGGTGAAAGACAGCGAAGGCGCGGTGACGAACTTTATCGCCGTGAAGGAGGACATCACCGGCCGAAAACTGACTGAAGAAGCGTTGCAAAGCAGCCGCGCCCAACTTCGATTGCTCTTGGACTCCACCGGCGAAGCCATCTACGGCGTCGATCTGCACGGCAATTGCACGTTCTGCAACCCGGCCTGCGTCCGGATGCTGGGCTACAAGTACGCCGAGGATCTGCTGGGCAAAAATATGCACTGGCTGATCCACCACACCCGCCCCGATGGTTCGGCGTACCCGATTGAAAATTGCCGCATGTTCCGAACGCTAGCCACAGGCGAGGACGCGCATGTGGAGGACGAGGTGTTCTGGCGCGCCGACGGAACGGATATTCCGGTCGAGTACTGGTCGCATCCGCAACGGATCGGCGACAAGATCACCGGCGCGGCGGTCACTTTCGTCGACATTACCCAGCGCAAACGAGCCGAGATGGAGTTGCGCGAAGCCGAAGAATCGGCCCGGCGCGAAGCCGCCAAACTGGCCGCGATGATCTCGGGCATGGAGGAAGGCGTCGCTTTCGCCGACGCCGACGGCGTCATCATCGAAGTCAATGAGTTCATGTGCCGCTTCGCCGGAAAGCGTCGCGACGAGTTGATCGGCAAGCGACTGGAAGATGTTCACGAAGGCAAGGTGTCGGAAAACATTCTGGAACGAATCGCCGGTTTCCGAAATAATCCAAATAGCAGCGCGTTCGTCCTCCAGCGGTCGATCGGCCCGGCCGACGTCATCCTGCGAGTGCAACCCGTCTATCGCGACGGCAAGTACGACGGCGTCCTGCTGAACGTGATCGACGTGACGGAACTGGTTGCGGCGCGGCGCCAGGCCGAAGCGGCCGCCAACGCGAAAAGCGCGTTTCTGGCTGCGATGAGCCATGAGATTCGCACGCCCCTCAATGCGATCATCGGCATGACCGGCCTGTTGTTGGACACCCGACTCAACGCCGAGCAGCAGGACTACTCCGAAACGATCCGCACCAGCGGCGAGGTTCTGTTGACGCTGATCAACGACATTCTCGATTTCTCGAAAATCGAAGCCGGCCGCATGGAGCTTGAAAAACAGCCCTTCGACGTGGTCCGCTGCGTCGAGGAATCAATCGACCTTGTGAATCCCATCGCCGTGCCGAAGGGCATCGAAACGGCCTTCCTGAGTCAGGGCGATCTGCCCGGCTGGTTCGTCGGCGACGTGACGCGGGTGCGCCAAGTGCTGGTCAATCTGCTGAGCAACGCGGTCAAGTTCACCGAAAAGGGCGAGGTGGTCGTGTATCTGAACGGCCAATCGCGCGACGGCGTCCAATACGAGCTCCATTTCGCCGTCCGCGACACCGGACTGGGCATTCCGCCCGACCGCCGCGACCGCCTGTTTCAGTCGTTCAGCCAGATCGACGTTTCGACAAGCCGGCGTTTCGGCGGAACGGGCCTCGGACTAGCCATCAGCCAACGCCTGGTCGGGCTGATGGGAGGACGCATTTGGGCCGATAGCGCCGGCGTGCCCGGCCAAGGCTCGATCTTTCATTTCACAATCCAAGCCGAAAAAGCCGCGGCGGAGCTTGCCGCAGATCAAAGGGACGCGCCGGACGTCTCGGCCCTCGCCGGCAAGAAGATTCTCATCATCGACGACAACAAAACCAACCGCGAAATCTTTTCGGCCCAAGCCAAACGTTGGGCGATGCTCCCCACCGCCGCGGCGTCGGGCCAGGAGGCGCTGGACCTCCTGCGCAGCGGAAATCATTTCGATCTGGCGATTCTCGACATGCAGATGCCCGACATGGACGGCCTGACGCTCTCCGGCGAGATCAAAAGCGACGCCGCGCTTGCCGGAATTCCGCTGATTATGGCGTCGTCGATCACGCACCATATGACGAGGGCGGAAATCGCCCGATTTGCGGCGCGGTTGGTCAAGCCGATCAAGACCGCCCAGTTGCGCGACGCGCTGTGCGCGGTCGTTGCGCGCGAGGCCTTGGACGCAACGGTCAACTCTGCAATTTCCGATTCGCATCAACTCTGCAATTTCCGATTCGCATCAACTCTGCAATTTCCGATGGACCGAAGGCCCGGCCGTTCTCCAAGCCCAGGGCAACGCCCTGGTATACGGGACGCAAAGGCAACAGCTTGACGGCCCAACGGGCCAATCCTTCTCCGAGGCGAACGTTTGGCCCGTTGGGGCGAACGACCGCTCAGTCCTGCGGCGCCCGGGGCGCAAGAAGGATTTTGTACTGCGACTCCGCCTCGTCGTAGCGACCGAGGCTGCCGAGCGCCTGCGCCAGTTGGAATCGGAGCCGGCGCGCGGCGGGATACACTTCTGTCGCGCGGGCCAGAACGCCCCGAGCCTCCTCGAACATGCCCATCCGGCGCAACGCATCTCCAAGACGCTCATATCCGGCCGCGTCCAGCGAGTGGAAGCCGCTCTCTTGATACTGGCGGAAGACGCCGACCATCGTCTGGCGCACGGCGTCGTTCAACTGATCTGTGGCCGCCGCGGCGTCGATGAACAGCCGCTGCAATTGCGAGTCCCCCGGATTGCGTCCCAAGAGCGCAACAAGCCGATCCGCCGCCTCCGCATATTGTCGGTCGGCCAAAAGCAGCCGGGCGATGCTCTGCTCGGCCTTGTCGTCGGTCGCGTGTTCCTTTTCGAGAGCAAGCAACTCTTGCAACGCTTTCGCGTTGTCGCCCTGCATTTCCAGAATGGCGGCAAGCTGAATCCGCGAGTCCGCGTCTTGCATCGGCTTCAAAATGGCAACGGCCCGGTCGAAATCGCCGGCCACCGCCAGAAATCCGGCGTATTCCAGCTTGACCTTGTCGTCGGGCGGTTCGAGACGGAACGATTCCTCGAACAGCCGGCCCGCCGATTCGATCCGCCCGGCCGCGACGTCCAGGCGGGCCGCCATCAGCAGGGTCTCGGCAAGCTTCTCTTTGGCCTTTTCGTTGTCGGGCTCCAGTTTGAGCAACGCCCGATAGTTGTCCACGCCCGCGGCAAAATCGCGACGCACGACGGCCAATTCCGCCAAGCGAAGCACCACAGCGGCGTCTTCCGGATGCCGGCGATAAAGTTCCTGCAACTCCGGCACGGCCTTTTCGGGCTGCGCCGCCATCTCATAAACGTCGACGATCCGCCGCAACACGCGGTCGGAACGTTCCAGTTGGCGAAGCACCAGCAGGGCCAGTTCGGTTTGCCGGGCGGCAATCAAAACGCCCAGCAGCTCTTCGGCCTGTTCCGGGTCGGCGGCTTTGCGATTACTGGCCTGCAAGAAACGATCGACCGCCTTGTCGAGTTGGTTCACTCCAAGCGCGGCGCGGGCCGCTTCAACGTAAACGTCGGCCTGCTCGTCCAACGAAAGCGACGGGTCCATCGGTTCGGCCAATAGGCGATCAAAGGCGGCGGCGGCCGCTTGCCGGTCCTTGGTCTTCGCAAGGTGCCGCGCGCGGGTCAAGGTCCAACCGAAGCGGTTGCTCGGAACCAGTTCGGCCAACCGCCCGGCAGCTTCCGCGGCATGAACATGATCGCCCATCGCCGACGCGGCCTCGTAAATTCGCAAAACGCGATCGACCGACGGCTTCCGCGAATCGATCAGCCGCTGGAGTGCCTCTTGCGCCTGGGCCTGTAATCCTGGACTCGCGGACTGACCGGGAACTTGCGCCAACAGCATATCATCGTAATGGACCAGTCCAAAGGTGAAAATCGTCGCGGCCGCCAGCGCACATGCTGCCGCCGACGCCGCGGCCAGTCGCGCCGGCGGCAGGCGGTTGCGCCGCAGCCGGGCGACCGTTTGCGCAAGCGCCTGCTTGCGCCGCCGGTTTTCGGCCAACATGCGGCGAACGGCCGCGGCGTCGCGCCAGTGAAATTCGTGTTGATACACCACGACGGCGCCGACGCGCATGGCCTCGACGTCGTACACTTCGACTTCGGTGCGAACCTCGCCGGCGGGCGTGCTGAAACCGGCCCCGACGACCGCGCCCGTCGGACAAGGCGTCTCCATCGCTGCAAGGAACCCGCGACGGTTCATCCAAACGGCGACCGATTTTTGGACGCTGAGATTCGGCTGCTTCGCGTCGATCACAAGCGGAATCGGAAAATCGCGCTCGCCGCTGAGTTCCTCGGGCAGCGATCGGCCGCCCTCGCGCACAATCCGGTGGGTCATCGTGACGACGGGCACGACGTAGCGCAGAATCATGCCGCGGAGCGCGTCGCTCTCGCGATCCCGCGCGGCGGCGTCGGCATGCCGCAGGACGACCTGGTTCAGATAGGCGAACGGTTTTCGGCGGCCCAGCGGCGTCGACGCGATGGTCCGGCCGTGGCAAACGGTTTCGCCGACCGGAGAGTGGAACGTGATGCGTAGCGGCAACTCCGGCCCGAGCGGTTCCCACGTAAGCAATCGGCAACCGTTTTCATTGCACTCGACGGAGACGGCTGTTTTCACTTCGCCGGCGGCGGTGTAATCGGCGGCAAGGCACAGCGGATGGCGCCACGGCTGTCCGTCGCGCTTGGCCGCGGCGCGTCCCAACACGCACAAGGCCAACCACGAGTGATACATCGCCAAACCGCTGCCGACGGCCAGCCCGAAGTAGTCGTCGGAAAGTCGGAAGAACACGCGCGACGCCGCCCAGACGACAGCGACGATCGAAAGGGCCACAAGCGTCGCCTGCGGCCACATTTTTCTGAGGCTTGCGGTCTGCGTGGGGCCGTTCTGTTGTTTGCGGGTCACCACGAAACGCTGGCGCCGCCGTCCGAAAATCGCCCGCCACAACGCGCGGCATTGCAGATGGAACGAGGCCATCATGGCCATCTCGATGCCGATCAACTTGCCGCATCCGTTCGAGGCGATTTTCACGGCCGTCCACACCGTCAGCAGATAGCAGCCGACGACGGCGAAGTAAGCAACGCTCATGTCGGCCACCGGCGCGACGCCGGTCAGAAGCATGGCCAGCGGCGTCAGATAGAGAATCAATCGGGCGGGCCCCATCGTCCAAGAGGCGATCGAGGCCAGATACTGAATGCGGCCGGCCGGCGTCAGGCCTTTCATCGTCAGCGGATTGTCGTAGGCCATGACGCTCAGGTTGCCTTCGCCCCAGCGCAGGCGTTGGCTGGCGAACGTTTCGGCGTCGTCGGGGGCAAGGCCGACGACCATTTCCTCGCCCACGGCCAGCGATTTCCAGCCGGCGGCGTTGATGCGCATGCCCGTGTGCATGTCTTCGGTGATCGTGTCAGTGGCGAACAGCCCGACCTGTTCGACCGCCTTGCGGCGGAAGATGGCGGCCGAGCCGCAGAAACAGGCGACGCCGTGCCGGTTCTTGCCCAACTGCACGGCCTCGAAAAAAATGCGGACGTCTTCCCAATAGGTTCGTGCGCCGCGTTTCCAGCGGCCCATGAAGTTGTCGAGATTGTAAGTCGTATGCGGCGCTTGCACGAATCCGACGCGCGGATCGTCGAAATAGCCCATCAAGCGCGTGATGAAGTGGCGATACGGAAGATGGTCGGCGTCCAACACGACGACGAACTCGCCGAACGTTTGCCGCAGCGCGTTGTTGAGGTTGCCGGCCTTCGCGTGCGCACGGTCTTTCCGCGAGATGTATCCGACGCCGAGCGCCTCTGCCAAGTCGCGCACCTCGGGCCGGTCGCCGTCGTCCAGTACGTACGTCTTGTGCGGATAATCCATCTCGATGCAGGCGGTGAGCGTTC
>CAYMQL010000064.1:0-4141 GCA_964392255.1 uncultured Planctomycetaceae bacterium
CATCTCGTTGCGGATGTCCATCATCTGGTCGGCCGGCGGCACGGGGAAGTAGCCTTCCTTGTACCGCAGCTTGTAGCCCAGGTTCGGATTCTCTTCGCGCCCGCGGTTCCACTGGCCCTCGATGCTGTCGAGGAAGTAGTAGCCGCTGTTGGCCGTCTGTTCGCAGCGAACGTCGTCAAAAATGAAGAACTCGGCCTCGGGTCCGATGAAACAGGTATCGCCGATGCCGGTACTCTTCAGATAGTTGACCGACTTGCGGGCGACGTTGCGCGGGTCGCGGCTGTAGTCCTCGCGCGTGATCGGGTCCTGGATGTTGCAGATCATCGACAGGGTCGGAAGCTTGCAGAACGGATCCAGAACGGCGGTTTCCGGCTGCGGCACCACGAGCATGTCGCTCTCGTTGATGGCCTGCCAGCCGCGGATGCTGGAGCCGTCGAAGCCCAGTCCATCCTCAAAAACGTCTTCGTCGAGTTTGTCCACTGGGATGGTGAAGTGCTGCCATAGACCTGGGAAGTCCATGAATCGCAGATCGACGGCCTTCACGTCTTTTTCCCGGCATAGCGCTAAAACTTCTTTCGGTGTCACTGGTCCCTCCTTTTTAGGGGATAGAAAATGGTGCATGGGTTAGGTCCAGTACGCCAGAGCGAATGCCGGTACATCTTGGCACGGCCCGCAGGCGCACACTTGTTTCTGGCCTTGGGTTGCTTGCAAAGCGAATGCCAGAAGCCAGGGCCGGCTGAATATCGTCACACACAAAATGTTATCTACAATAAACTTAGGGCGAATTTTACCCATTGATGCATCGAGAAAAGCTTTTTGGCATGCGCAGGAAGCGGGCAGCGGATGACTAGACTCTTGGCAAAACAACGCCGCCCAGCGTCCGAATCATTGCACATCAACACGCCGCGACCGCCCGGCGAACAAGTAGGAGCTGCAAATTCCAACAACAGCCCACAAGGTGGGGACCCTATCGCCTCAAAATGACGATGTTTGTATTCTAGTGGCGACAGCACTTGGTGTTTCACAGGAGAAAGACCATGCACATGGGACCGGGATTCGTAGAAATTTTGTTTGTATTGCTGATGTGGGGAGGGATGATCGCGGGATGGATCTTCTTTCTCGTCGCCATTTGGCGCGGCATGAAGGCGCATGAGTCGGTGGCCGAAAGCCTCCGCAAAATCGCCGATAAAGACCGATAGCGACGAGACGGTCCGCATGAAGGAGTCTGTGAACGCCCCGGGGGCTATTGTCCACCCGTCGCTCTTCGCTCAATGATGCTCCGCGCTGGCCATGACCAGCTCGCCCTTGAAGATGCCCTTCAGGCCGCGGAGCTGCGCGGCGATCTTTTGAAGCTGGGCCGATGGACCGCGCAACACGATCACCTCCAGACAAAGATCGTGCGTCAGATGGGCGTGCAGCGTCGAGACCACGAGGCCCGTGTGATCGTGCTGCAACTTCGTCAGCCGATCGCGAAGCTGCGGGCGATGGTGGTCGTAGACCAACGTCAGCGTGCCGGCCGCGTCGCGCGACTCGGTTAGCCACGCCTCTTTGGTAAGCCGCTCGCGAAGCAACTGCCGAATCGCCTCGCTGCGCGTCGCAAACTGCTGTTGCTTGCAGTAGCGATCGAACTCTTCGAGCAGATCGTCTTCGAGCGATACGGAAAAACGGACGATTTCGGACATGCTAGGGACTAGGGACTAGGGACTAGTGGATAGGGGATAGTGGATAGGGGATAGGGACTAGGGGCTGGGGGCTAGGGGATAGGGAATAGGGGATAGGGGTTGGTCAATGCCGATCGGTAATGGTTCCCGTACACTAGCCACTAGCCACTAACCACTAGCCACTCATCACTAGCCACTAGCCACTAGCCACTAGCCACTAGCCACTTCTGCTGGATCAAACGCCTTTTGTGCAACCTCATAAACCTCGCAGAGCGGGATTTTCTGTTTCTCGGCCGTGCGGCGGCAGGATTCGAACTCGGGCGAAAAACGCGGCCGGCCGTCGCGTTGCCAGCCGATCTTGCCCTCGATCGGTCCCCAGGGCGTCTCGACGCGGTGCGGTTGGCGCCGAAGCACCGTGCGAGCGGCCGACCAGCGGCGAACGCCCAAGGTAGTTGTTTCATCAAACAGTGTCTGCTCCATAACCGCCGCATCTTCCGGCCGGCACAGCACGGTGATCGTCACGCCCGGCCGGTTTTTTTTCATCTGAATCGGCGTGGAGTAAACGTCCAACGCACCCGCGGCCCAAAGCCGCTCGACGCAATAGCCGACCAATTCGCCGCTCGCGTCGTCGAGGTTCGTTTCAAGCACGCACACATGGTCGGCGTCAAGGGCCGGGGCGTCGACGGTTTCGCCAACCAGCAGACGCAAGATATTCGGTCGTTCGGCAAAGTCTTTTTGGCCGGCGCCGCAGCCGATCCGCTCTATCGTCATCGCCGGCATCGGGCCGAACGATTCGACCAGCGTCGTCAAAATGGCCGCGCCGGTCGGAGTGGTCAATTCCGATTGAATGGCCGAGGCGGCCAGCGGCACTCCACGGAGCAACTCGGCGGCGGCCGGGGCCGGCACGCTCAATTCGCCGTGCGCGATCTTGATTGTGCCGCCGCCGGTCGGCACAGGCGAGGCCGCCGCGCGCTCGACTCCAAGCAGATCCCAGCCGACGGCCGCGCCGACGACGTCGGCGATCGAGTCGGCCGCGCCGACCTCGTGAAAATGCACTTGCTCGACGGTTGTGCCGTGGACTTTAGCTTCGGCCTCGGCCAATCGGGCAAAAATGCGGCCGGCCAACTCCTTCTGCCTGGGGCTAAGCCGACCTCGGTCGATCATAGCCAAAATATCGCGCAGGTTGCGATGGGTGTGTTCGTGTTGGTATTCGACCGTAATCTGCGAGGCGCGGAAGCCATTTTTTTTGACCTGCTCAGCCCGCAATCGGCAGCCGGGCAACCCCAGCGAGCCGACGGCGGCATTCAGCGCGTCCAGTTCAACGCCGGCGTCGACCAGGGCCGCCAGCGTCATGTCGCCGCTGATGCCGCACGCGCAATCGAAATAGGCCATTTTTGTCATGAGTTTATTGTGGCGGGGTTTCGCGTCCGAGGCAATAGCCGAGCTTGACCCGCCGTGCGGCCTTCGGGTACAGTACCGCCCTCCAAAGCCGACCTTATCAAACAGGCGGATTTTCACATGGTAACGGCACTTTCCGACCTGGCCGCGGTCGTACAGCCCAAGACGGCCGTTTGGCCGCGGTTTCCGCACCGCATGAGGGCGCTGTACATCGCATCCCGCGAACACTCGAGCCGTTGGCTGGCCGAGGCCCTGGCCGCCGACAGCGCGATGCAAATCGCGTTGGAAGAGGCCCAGGGAACGGCGGCCGGCATGGCCCGGTTCCGCGACGAAGTTTTCGACGCCGTATTGGCCGCACACGCCCCGGGCGAACAAGACGCATTAGACCTGGTCGAAGGTCTTCGGGCCGCCGGCGCCGACGAGCCAATCATCGTGTTGGGCACGCAGCCCGAACACGAAATGGCCGTCTTGTGCTACGAGGTCGGGGCCGACGGTTACGTGTGCGTCAACGCAACCACGCGCAATTTGATTTGGGTCGTCGCCCGGGCGGTCGAGCGGCGCCAGCTTGCAGCAGAAAACGAGCGGCTGCGCGCCGACGAGCAGGCCCGGCTGCTGCGCGAATGCGACGAGGCCTCGAGTCTGCTCGAACAACAACTCGCGTTGCTGGGCGAACCGGCCGGCGCAGAAATCCTTTTGCCGGCGGAGTTGGTCGCCCACTATCGCGAACTGTTGCGCACCTACGCCATGATGAGCGCGGGCAACCTGTCGCGCGAACTGCATTGTTTGGCCAAGTTGCTCGTCACGGCCGGATTGACGGCCCGGCAAACGATGCAGCTTCATCTGACGGCGCTACAGGAGTTGATCCGCGGACTTGGCACGCGGAGCGCCCGGCACATGATGATTCGCGCCGATCTGTTGGCCATGGAACTGCTGCAACACCTGGCCGACGGATACCGGGGCCGCTATCAAGAACGTTTGCATCCACCGGTGCAGCGGCTGCTGCCGGGCTTTGCATAGGAAGGCGCTCTCGGCCGACCATTATGCCAGCCGCCGCAGCACGAATCGTTCCGGCAAGCGTTTCA
>CAYMQL010000064.1:4151-9455 GCA_964392255.1 uncultured Planctomycetaceae bacterium
ATTTTAAGCCGTTTGACGAAATCGAAGTTCTTCAGCCGTAATAATCCCCATTACGCCAGCCGCCACAACACGAGTTGTTCCGGCAGGCGTTTCAGCCGGGTAAACCAAGGTTCTTCTTCGGGATGGATCGGCTCGACGAGGATCGTGCGGACGCCGGCCAACCGGCCCGCCATCACGTCGGCAAAAAGTTGATCGCCGACCATCGCCGTTTGGTTGGGTGCGACGCCTAGCTTGCGCATCGCCGCATGCAGGCCGCGGGGCAGTGGTTTCATCGCCCGAGCGACGCAAGGCACGTCCAAGCTGCGAGCGAAACTCTGAATGCGCGGGCCGAGGCCGTTCGAAACCAAGCACAGCCCCACGCCCGCCGCGTGCAGTTCCGCAATCCAAGCGGCCACCTCGGGCGCGACGTCGCGCTGCCGGTAGCGCGTCAGCGTGCAATCTACGTCGAGCAACAATGCGCGGAGCCCCCACCCACGCAGCCGCTCGGGCGTCAGTTCGCACACGCTTTTCAGTCGGTCGTGCGGCGTGAGGAGATGCAACATGAGGGGAGAGGGGAGAGGGGAGAGGGGAGAGAAAGACGATAAAAATATTTTGCGTTGGCAAACGTCGCAGCCCAATTTTCTGGCCGCTACCAGCTATTCACGGTCCACGGCCCACTTATCTTTCGGGCATATCGACTCACTGCGTTCATAATCCTTCGGCTGCTTCACGCCAAAATTTTGCAAAGTTACTCATCTTGTATGGGATATTATTGCTCACGCGAGTGATCGGGCAAGCAATACCTCCATAGAGGCATTGGCTTCGCAAGTCGGCGACATTTGCATGGTGATAAGAAAACGCCGACCATGCGACTGTAAGTTATTATTCTATAAGCAAGTGCGAAATGTGAACGAGGTCCTTCATGCCGCAACCTCCCTATCGAACGAAACTCGCCGGTTGGGGCCGATTCCCTGTCGTTGACGGGTTGGAGTGGAAGTCGGAAGACTTGGCCGCGATTACCGAACGCGCCGCGCTCTGCCGCGGCCTGGGCCGATCGTACGGCGATTCGTCCCTGCCTGCTAGATCGGACTCCCCTGTGGTCAACACCACCCTGGCCGACCGTTTGTTGGGTTTCGATCCGACAACCGGAATACTACGGGCCGAGGCCGGCGTTTGGCTGCTGCACCTGAACCAGGTTTTTCTGCGCCGCGGATGGTTTGTGCCCGTCTCGCCCGGCACGCAGTTCGTCACGCTCGGCGGCATGATCGCCTCGGACGTACACGGCAAGAACCACCACGTCGACGGCTGCTTCGGCCAGCATGTCCGCAGCCTGAAATTGCGTGTGGCCGACGGACGAATCCTCGAGTGTTCGGACGACTGCGAGGCCGAGCTATTCCGCGCCACCATCGGCGGCATGGGTCTGACCGGCCACATTCTCGAAGCCGACTTCCAAATGCGGCGCATCCCGTCGCCTTGGATTTGGGGCGAAAGCGAACGGATTGAAAACCTTGACGCAATGGTCGCCGGATTGAAAGAGGCCGCCCGGCAATGGCCGATGACCGTCGGCTGGGTCGACTGCATCGCCCGAGGGGCGAAACTTGGACGCGGCATTCTGATGAAAGGCCGTTGGGCCTCGGCCGACGAGGCACCGGCTGCCGCGCCCCGCGAAAAAGGGCGTTTCCGCGTGCCGTTCCAGTTTCCGCATCTTGCCCTGTGCCGCGCCAGCATGAAAGCCTTCAATCTGGCCTACTACTGGAAGCATTTTCAACGAGTGCACAGTGGAATTCAGCATCCCGCGGCGTTTTTCTATCCGCTCGACGTGTTGGACGACTGGAATTTGATCTACGGCCGTCGCGGATTCACACAATATCAGTGTGTTTTGCCCCACGCCGACGACAACGGACCGGCCCGGCGGTTTTTGGAACGGTTTGTCGCTTGCGGCGGCATGGGTTTTCTGTGCGTGATCAAAGACTGCGGCGCAGAGGGGAAGGGAATGCTCTCTTTTCCGCGGCCGGGCATGTCGATCGCAATGGATTTTCCAATCCACCCGACGAAAACGCCCGAATTGGTCGATCGCCTCAACGAGTTGGTCATCGCCGAGGGCGGCCGCATCTATCTGACGAAGGACACGTTCACCCGGCCCGAGCATTTTCGAGAAATGGAGCCGCGGCTCGATGCCTTTAACGCCGTGCGCCGCCGCTGGGACCCCGAGGTCCGCATTCGCAGCGCCCAATCGGTCCGGCTTTTGGGAGACCCTGTATGAAAGCGGTTTTGCTCGGAGCAAGCAAAGGGATGGGCCGGGCGCTGGCCAGGCGGATGGCCGAGCGCGGTGACCGTCTGTTTTTGCTGGGGCGAGCGCCTGAACAGCTCGAGACATCGGCGCGCGACCTGGAAATTCATGGCGCAGCGGGTCCGGTTCACACGGCGTACTGTAATCTGCTCGAGCCGGAAAGTTTTGCACCCGCGCTCGATGCGGCCGAGCGCGAACTCGGCGGTTTCGATACGGTGGTGCTTACGGCGGGCCTTTTCGCCACGCAAGAAGAGTTGGAAGCCGACCCGCAACTGACCGCTCGGCTGCTTGCGGCCGATTTCACCAACACGGTGCTGTTCTGTGAAGAGGCCCGAAAACGGCTGCTGGCGCAAAAAAGTATTCCTCACACTCCGTGTGAGGACAATTCATCACAACGCGGCGTTTCGATTCCATGCAAGACGCTCTGCGTTTTCAGCTCCGTAGCCGGCGAACGGGGTCGCAAGCCGGTCATCCTGTACGGCGCGGCGAAGGCGGGGTTGTCGCAATATCTGGAAGGGCTCGACCACAAGTTCCACGCCCGCGGGCTGCGCGTTGTGTGCGTCAAACCGGGGTTCGTGAAGACCGGCATGACGGCCGGCTTAAAACCGCCGCCGTTTGCGGGCACGCCCGACGAAGTCGCTCGTTGCGTGTTGCGGGCGATCGACCGCGGCCGGCCCGAGGTCTATGCGCCGTCCATGTGGCGTTGGGTCATGTGCGTCATCCGCAACCTGCCGCGGTTTGTGATGCGGAGAATTCAGTTTTAAGACGTTTGCCCGATCGGCAAACCCCACGCCCAAGAAGTCCCCGACTCGCGTCCGATACGGTCGTGATGGGAGAAAACACCCGATGAAAGGCTTGATCGAGTTAGCCCGTCCAACGCACTGGATCAAGAACGTATTTGTTCTGTTGCCGGTGCCGTTCGCCGTCATGGCCGTCCATGCGGAATTGGAGCCGATTCCGTTTTTTTTGGGTCTGGCGGGTTTTTGCCTTGTCAACTCGGCTGTTTACACGCTCAACGACCTGTGCGACGCCGCCGCCGACCGCCTGCATCCGAGCAAGCAACGCCGTCCAATCGCCTCCGGCGAGGTTTCGGCCCGGGCCGCGACGTTCCAAATCGTCGTCCTGATGCTGGCCGGCCTGGGCTTGTCGGCGCTCAGCGGAAGGCCTTGGACCATCACGATCTCGCTGGTCTACGCGGCCGTCAATGCCGCCTACAATCTCGGCGCCAAGCATGTGCCCTTGCTCGACGTGTTCCTGCTTTCGTCGGGCTATGTGATTCGCGTCGTGTTGGGCTGCGTTCTGGTCTTGGCCGCGCCGTCCTCATGGCTGCTGCTATGCACCTCGACCTTGGCGCTGTTTCTCGGCTTTGCAAAACGGCGAGCCGACCTGAGAGAAGGACTCGACCACAACCATCGGCCGAGCTTGCGGGGATACAGCGTTTCGTTTCTCGATCAGGCAATGGCCATCTGCGCCGGCGTCGCCATGCTGTCCTACGCCCTGTACAGCATCGAATCGGACACCCTGCTGCCGGGGCGTGAAATGGCTTCGATGCCGTTCGTGGCCTACGGCATTCTGAATTACCTCCGCCTGGTTTCCGTCGAAGGCATCGGCGGCTCGCCGGCCGAAGTCGCCTACCGCTCGCGCACCACGCAGCTCTGCGCCGTCGGCTGGATAGTGGCCGTGACGTGGAGCATGGGAATGTGGTAAGATAGGGGGCAGAGTGCAGGGGCTGGAGTATTGCGATGTGGGATTGATGATTGTTGATTGATGATTGATGATTGGTCAACTGAAAACTGATAACTGACAACTGATAACTTCCACCGCCCGGTTTCCCGCGGACGGCCAAGCAAAGCACTGGCATAGCCAGTGGCACTCAATCCTAAAATCAAAGGTTGACAAAGCACTAGCGGCTAGAGATTGATGAACTGACAACTGATAACTGACAACTGATAACTTCCACCGCCCCCGTGAAAAAACTTCTTATCGCACTGCTGAAAGTCGGTCTGTCGCTGGCCATTCTCGGCTTCCTGGTATGGCGAGCCGTGGGCGACGGCGTTTTCGCCAATCTGCGCGACGAACCGAAGCAGTGGAACATGCTGGCCGCTGCCTGGGCGTTCTGTTTCGCCGCCGTCATGCTGACCTTCGTTCGCTGGTGGTATCTGGTCCGAACGCTGGGCATCCCCTGCCGATTCCGCGACGCTCTGCGCATCGGTTTTTGGGGCTTTTTGTTCAATCTCGCCCCCCTGGGCATCGTCGGCGGCGATCTGGTCAAAGCCATCATGCTCGACCACGAACAGCCGGGCCATCGGGCCAAGGCCGTCGCCTCGGTCATCGTCGATCGCGTCATCGGGCTATACGTCCTCTTCCTGGTCGCCTCGGCCGCCATCTTGGCGACCGGTTTCTGGCGCATTCAGACCAACGGCCTCGACAACATCTGCTTCGCCATGTTCGTCATTACGGCCGTCAGCACCGCGGGACTTGCCGTTGTGCTTGGGCCCGAGGCCCTGGTAAGCCGCGCCATTCGGGCCGTAGGCCGTATTCCGCGGATCGGACACCCGCTGGAAAGCCTGATCCGCGCCGTCCGCATGTACAATCGCCAACCGCGCGTCCTGGCGCTCTCGGCCCTGTTGACCGTCGGCGTACACGGCTCGTTTGCGATTGGCTGCTATCTGATCGCCTGTGGACTGCCCGGCAACCATCCGACGCTGGCCCAGCATTTTGTCATCATGCCGCTGAGCTCGGCCATGCAGGTGATTCCGCTGCCGATGGGGCCAACCGAAACGGCCCTTGAATTCCTTTACATCAGCACGCTCGTTGCCGGCCAGCCGGTCATCAAAGGCCAAGGGCTGGTCGTCGCGCTGGCCTATCGGCTGATTACGCTGCTGATCGCCTCGATGGGGGTGGTCTACTACTTCGGCAACCGCCGCGAAATGGCCGAAGTGATCCACGAGGCCGAAGAGGCTTGAAATCCCCGGCAAAAGGGACAGTCCCATTTTCGCTGACACGAAAATTGGGACAGTCCCAATCCTGTTCGG
>CAYMQL010000065.1:0-764 GCA_964392255.1 uncultured Planctomycetaceae bacterium
TTACCACAGCATGCGCCTTATGCCAAACGGCGAGCTTACGAAAGTCTTTCATCGTGAAGTCCGCGTAATAAAGCTGACCGCTGATAGCTGACCGCTGATAGCTGTTAGCTCTCACGCCGCCCCGTCGCCCTTGGGCCTGATCTTCGCTTCGGGCAGCGGCGGCTCGTACTCGAACTCGCGCCAGACCATCGGGCGGCGCAAGTACGGCTCGATCCGCAGCACGACCTCGCCGTTCTGAAAGATGCGGACCGTGCCGTTGCTCTGGCTGACGGTGACCGCTACGGCGTTGGTGGCTCGGCTGATGGCGGCGGCGGCCCAATGCCGGGCGCCGAGGCCTTTCGAGAGCGTTACGTCGGCCGCCGAGCAATCCAGATAGCGGCAGGCTGCTTCAACCACCGCGTCGGCCGATACGATCAAGGCGCCGTCCATCTGGGCGATTTCTTTGATGCCCTCGCGAACGCGGGGATCGTCCAGGTTGCGCTCCTTGCGGCTGTAGCCGCGGACCGGATCGAAACCGGCCGGCCGGCTGCATGCCAGCACTTTTCGGGCGTCGCCGACGACGAACAGCGTTCCGACCGGCTTGCCCTCGCGGCCGTCGCGGCCGATCTCGACGGCCAGGTCGACGACGATTTTCAGCGTATCCAACGGGACGCGGGTTTCGAGTTGGCGCAGGTCGCGCCCGGTGAGCCGATTGAGGTGTTCGTCCAGATTGATGACGCTCAACGAGTCGATCGTGTCGGCGTCGAAACCGCTGTACAGCGCAA
>CAYMQL010000065.1:774-9423 GCA_964392255.1 uncultured Planctomycetaceae bacterium
GATCGTCGGCGACGGCTTCGAGCACGGCCTGCGTCAGGCGTTCGTAGATGGGGCTGTCGGGCATGTCGAGCCGGACGGCGGCCAGACCGGCTTCGTCGGCGCCCGCCAGTTGCTCCGACGAGTTCGCGGCCACCAGCAGCTTGGTCTTGCCGGCCAAAGTCTTCAAGCGAGCCCACTCGGTCGGCCCTTCGAGCAGCAGCAAAATGGCCTCGGCCTCGACCGATTCGATGATCTGCCGAGCCACGCCCATCAGGTTTTTGAATTGATCGGTAAGACGTATCGCCTGCATGGGTTTGCGGCCTCCGGACTTTTCGCTGCCTTGCTCGACCAGCATCGGCGCCGGCCCGCGCAGTCGCATCGGCCCCAATGCGATCGGCGGCAATGCTATAGTACGGCTTTCCGCGTTCTGAGGCAACGGCAACGCAGGAATGCTTAACATGTCCGATCCCCAACCCGCTTAGAACGGAAGATGCAACCGTTCGGCCAACGACGGCGCCGGCTCGGGCTGCTCTCCCTTGACGTACTGCTGCCAACGCTCGACGCTGTTGCCCATGTCTTTGCCCGTCACGCGCTCGAGCGATAGCACGGCTCGATATTGCATCGCGGGATCGGCGTCGGCCAGGGCCTCGCCCAGCGCGGCCACGGCTTCGGGCCCCTTGGCGTTGCCAAGGGCCTTTGCGGCGGCCAATCGCACGTCGGCGTCGACGTCGCTCCGCAGGGTCTCGCTCAGTAATTGCACCGCGGCCGCGTCGCCGCGCGTTCCCCAAGCCTCGCACGCGGCGATCCGCACGCGGGCCTCGGTGTCGCTGAGCGCTGCCTTCAAAACCGCATCGGCAGTCGAGCCGCTGCAACCGCCCAACGCCCGAACGATCTCGGCCCGAATCAGCGGGTCCTTTTCCGCCCGGATCGAATGGGCCAACTGCTGTGAAACCCGTTGGCGTTCTTCCGGGCTGCTCTGCGATGCCCTCGACGCAAGCGACTTCAACTCGGCGATTCGCTCGGCCGGCGTGACCACATTCGGCAGCCGATCGCTCCGCGGCCCCTGAAACGGCATCCAGGACGGCAAAATATCCAAATCGGCGCAGCCGGCGGCCGTCGCCACTGTCCAAACGCAAATCCAGAGCAGAATTCGCGGGCCGCTAGCACCAGTCATAGGTGATACTCGCTGTCGCCAGGCCGAGATTATTTATCGCACGAGAGAAATTGCGGCGAGACTATAGCATCGGTGTTGCATCCGGCCAATACGAATTGGGCGCGAAAATCAGCCAAACAGGGCTGTCTGCGGTAACTGCAAAGCATGCGGCGGATAGCAAAAGACCGCGCGGCCCAGTAATCATCGACACAAGGTTGCGGTCGAAATTGTCGGTTCAGCAGTCGTCGAAAAGCGGTCGAAAAGCGTCGGCCTGGGAAAAATATTACAGGGCCGACGTTCCGTCGGCCGCTAAACTAAAACAGCCAAAATCCCCGGCAACGCAGTCCAAACCACTAACCACTAACCACTAACCACTAACCACTAACCACTAGCCACTAGCCACTAACCACTAGCCACTAGCCACTAACCATGCACCGCCGCGGCTTCTCACTGGTTGAAACGCTCGTCGTCATGAGCATCGGCACGGTCGTGCTCGGCATCGCCGTAAGCATGTTGCACGTGCTGATGCGGGCCGAGCGGTCCGGCCGCGACCACGCCGCCCAGACGGGCATCCTGGCCCGGCTGGCCGAGCAGTTTCGCGAGGATGTCCATGCGGCGGTCGGGCAAACGCCGGGCCCGCTGAAGGACGGATGGAAATTCGCATTGCCCAACGATCGGACGGTGGTTTATCGAACGCTGCCCGGCGAATTGCGGCGGGAGGAGAGCGTCGCCGGCAAGCCGTTGCGGCAAGAATCGTACGTCTTGCCCGACGGGTGCACGGCCGCAATCGCCGCGAACAAGGCAATGCCGCCGCTTATTGAGCTGGCCGTCGGCCCAAAAATTCGAATCGCGGCCGTGTTGGGCCGAGACCATCGGTTCATCAAACCGCCGGGCGGAGAAAAATAGTATGGGTTACTGCAAATATCAACGTCGGCCGGGCGGCGTGGTGCTGGTCGTGGTGCTGGTTTGTCTGATGATCGCCTCGATGCTGTCCGTGGCCGTGGTGCGGCAGATCGTCGCGGAGCGCCGCACGTTGGAAATGAGCCATCGGAACCTGCAAACGCGGTGGTTTGCCGAGACCGGCTTGGAGCGAGCCGCCGCCCGACTTGCCGTCGATGAAAAATACTCCGGCGAAACATGGACCATTCCGGCCAAAGAACTGGCTGCGAGTGATCCCGCCGTTATAAGAATCCAAGTGGAAACCGTTGCAGAACAACCGCAGAGGCGATCGGTTCGCGTCGAGGCCGACTATCCGGCCGATTCGCAGCAACGCTGCCGCAAGATGAAACAAATAGTCGTCGACCGCGACGCAATCCTAACCCGTCAACCCGCCAAAACGTCCGATTGAGGTCGCCAAGGCGAATGGAGGTTTTTTATGAGACACGCGATTTCCGGTCTGCCGACGCGCGGCGGGCAAGCCCGTCGGCTAAACGCTTCTTCCCTCGTCCCTCGCCCCTCTCCCGTCTCCCCTCGCGGATTCACGCTGGTCGAGTTGCTGGTCGTAATTACGATCATCGGCATCTTGATTGCGCTGCTGCTGCCGGCGGTTCAGGCCGCCCGCGAGGCCGCTAGGCGTACTCAGTGCATGAACAATCTGACGCAGATCGGCCTTGCGCTGCAGAACTACGAGTCGGCCCATACGGTGTTGCCGCCCGGCGTGGTCGACAAGCAGGGACCGATCCAGAACCGGCCGGAAGGCTATCACATGGGCTGGCTGGTGCAGTTGCTGCCCTATATCGAAGAAGGCAACATGTTCGACCACGTCGACTTTTCCGTCGGCGTCTACGACGAGAAGAACGCGGCCGTGCGCGCGATTTGCCCCACGTTTATGATCTGCCCGTCGTACGGCCCGCACCGCAATCCGTCCAACCTCGCTGGCCGACATGCTCAACATTCCGCCGGCACTTGGGCCACCAGCAACTACGCCGCCTGCCACAACGACGTCGAGTCGCCCATCGACGCCGACAACCACGGCGTGATGTTCTTGAATAGCCACATCGGCCAGAAAGACGTGACCGACGGAACCACGCACACGATCTACGTGGGCGAGAAGCTGAGCGACGAAAAGGACCTCGGCTGGATGTCGGGCACCCGGGCCACGCTGCGCAACACCGGCGCCGTGCCGTCACAAGTCCGCGGCTGGAGCGGCTCTCAACCAAAACCGCCGGAAAACGACTCGACCGTCGGCGGCTTCGAATCGGTTCACTCGGGAATATGCAACTTCCTGTTTGGCGACGGCCGCGTGACGGCGCTCTCCTACAGTATCGATCCGAAGATTTTTCAGCAGCTCGGCAACCGATCGGATGGAAAGCTGTTGGAAGACGGCCCCACGCGGTGGTAGCGTCCGCCGTCGGCCGCTTTCGAGGCCCCGACGGGCAGCTTGCGCGCGTTCTGACGGTTTTGCGGCCGGCGAAATTGGAGCATCGCGGCGCTAACCGGCAATGTCCCGGCGTAGATTTGCATGTCGGCATGGCCCTGGTTCGTTTCCGGACTGTGCATTGCGAACACAGTGCGTTGCGGGCCTAGGGCGATGCCCCGAGCAGAGTCGGCGACAGCGGGGCACGGAACCCGCGTCGAGAACCAACGAACCTCGCTGGGCAGGTTGGGGCATGAAAACATCCAGCTATTACGCGCCTACACTGGCCGCGGTCGGCGTTGGAACCGCGATCTCGCTGCTTGCCTTTTTCGCCATCCGCGGATACGGCCAAAGCACCGTCGACGTCGAAATGGCGGCATGGAGCGCGCTGAGCGTCGGGTTGGCGTTCACCGTGACGGCCGCCAGCCTGATCTGGGCGCGCATGCACCACCGTGCTGCGCAATCGATCGTCGAAGCCGCCATCCACGATCGCAGCGAGGCGCTGTCCGAAAAAAGCTGCGAAATTGCCGAGCGCAAAAATCTGCAAACAGCGCTCGACGCGAGCGAGCAGCGATTTCGCGACATCATGCACCACTCGAAAGACCCGATGCTCTTGATCGAGAATAATCTGTTCATCGACTGCAACGACGCCGCGGTGAAGACGCTCGGCTATCCCGATCGCGAGTCCTTTTTGGCCACGGCCCCCGACAAGCTTTCGCCTGCGATGCAGCCCGACGGACGCAGTTCCAAAGAAAAAGCCGACGAAATGTCGCTTATGGCCGTGCGTCAGGGTTTTCATCGTTTCGAGTGGACGCACCAAAAGGCCAACGGCGAGACGTTTCCCATCGAGGTGACGTTGACGGCGATTCCCTCGCACGGCAAAAGCCGTCTGTTGTGCGTCTGGCGCGACGTCAGCAAACAAAAAGAGGCGGAAAGGGCCCTTCGGGCGAGCGAGCGATTGTATCGCCTTCTGGTGCAGAACGTAAGCGCCGGCATTACGATGATGGACACGGAACACACGATCGTCTCGATCAACGCCGGCCAGTGCCGCATGTTCGACAAGCCGGCCGAGGCCTTCCACGGCAAGAAATGCTATCGCGAGTTCGAAAAACGCGACGCTCCCTGCGCCCATTGCCCCGGCATCAAAGCGATGGAAACCGGCAATCCGGCCAGCGTTGAAACCAAAGGCGTTCGCGACAACGGCTCTTCGTTTGTTGCGCGCGTCAGCGCATATCCGGTCGTCGACGAGGACGGCAAAACGACCGGCTTCGTCGAACTGGTCGAAGACGTGACCGACTACCGAAAGGCCCAGGAGGCGCTGGCCGAAGAAAAAGAGAAGATCGTGCGCTACGCCGCCCGGCTGAGCGAAGCCAACCAGCTTCTGGAACGCCGAAGCGCAGAGCGCCGTCAGGCCGAAGCCGAGTTGGCGGTAAGCCAGTTGAAGTACAAGACCATCTTCGAACTGTCGAACGACGCGATCATGATCCGTTCGCTCGACCGTAGGGTCCATACGGCGAACCAAGCGGCGGTGGCAATGTTCGGCTGCAAGGACGAGGACGAGTTGCGGTCGATGAAGCCGGAAGACATATATGCCGAGTTCCAGCCCGATGGCGCGCGGTCGGTCGAAAAGGCGCCGAAAATGGTGGAAGCGGCCCTGCGCGACGGATTTCATGCCTTTGAGTGGAAATACAAGCGGAAAAACGGAACCGAGTTTCTTGCCAACGTGCTGTGGACGAAAATGGAACTGGAAGGCAAGCCCTATTTGGTGATGACGATCCGCGACATCACCGAGCAGCGGCGCATCGAAGAGGAAAGACGCCTTGCGGCGGAATGGGCGCAGCGCGAAAACGCCAAGCTGACGGCCATGATCTCGGGCATGGAAGAAGGCGTCGCCTTCGCCGACGCCGACAACGTCGTCATCGAGGTCAACGACTTCCTGTGCCGCTTCATGGGCCGGAAACGCGAGGAGATCGTCGGCAAACGCATTGAAGACCTCCACCAGGGCAAGGAATTGCTGCACCTGCTGGAGATCATCGAAGGTTTCCGGCTGAACATCGGGGCAAGTTCCTGTGTTTTGCAGCGGCGCATCCGCGACGCGGACGTCATTCTCCGCGTGCAGCCGATCTATCGAGACGGCAAGTACGACGGCGTGCTGCTGAACGCCATCGACGTTACGGAATTGGCCAAGGCGCACCGCGAAGCCAAGGCCGCCGTGAACGCTAAGAACTCTTTTTTGGCCGCCATGAGCCACGATATGCGCACCACGCTCAACGCCGTAGCCGGAATGACCGAACTGCTGTTCGACACCAACCCGAACGAGGAACAACGCGAATATCTGGAAACCATCCGCGAAAGCGGCGAAGACCTTTTGTCGTTGGTCAACGACGCGCTGGATTTCGCTAGGATCGAAGCGGATACCCTGGTCTTGGACCACCGGGAGTTCAACGTCCAGCAGTGCGTCGAGGACGCGATGGACGCCATTAGCCCCGCGGCGGCGGCCAAGCAGCTTAAAATAACCTTTGAAAGCGATCCGGCTTTGCCGAGGCGATACGTCGGCGATGCGGCCCGGGTTCGCCAGATTCTCTACAACCTGTTGCACAACGCCGTGAAGTTCACCGCGGAAGGCAAGATCGATATTTCGCTCGCCGGCGGGCCGTGCGGCGAAGGACACTTCGAACTTGAATTCACCGTGCGCGACACAGGCATAGGAGTTTCCAAAGACCAGCGCGAGCGGTTGTTCCAAACCCTTGGCCGCATCGATCCGACGGCCCACCGGCGTTTTGGCGGGGCGGGCCTCGGGCTGACCATCTGCCAGCGATTGAGCGGACTGATGGGAGGGCGAATGTGGGTGGAAAGCACAGGCGTCGCGGGCCAGGGCGCCGCCTTCCACTTCACCGTTCGCTTGGCCGTGGCGACCGAGACGAGCGAGCCCGTTACTGCGCCACCGCGAGATGCCGCGATTCTGGCCGGGAAAAAAGTGTTGATCGTCGACGACAATCGGGCCGGACGCGATATCCTCGTTGCGCAGACGAAGCGATGGAAAATGGTTCCAACCGCCGCGGCGTCCGGACAGGAAGCGATTGATCTGATCGACGCCGGACTGTTGTTCGATCTTGCCATTCTCGACATGCAGATGCCGAAAATGGACGGCGTGATGCTGGCCGGGCGCATCAAGGCGATGCCGGCCGCGACGGCGATGCCGCTGGTGCTGATGTCGTCGTTGGCCCATCGGATGACCGCCGAAGAAATTGCGCTGTTTGCGGCCCGGCTGGTCAAGCCGACGAAGGCCGCCGAACTGTGCGGCACGCTGTGCGCGGTGCTCGGCAGGGCGTCCAAGTCGGAAGAGTCTTCGCAGCCGGGCGGCGCTCAGGAGCAAAGTTTGCACGTGCTGCTGGCCGAAGACAGCTCGGTCAATCAACGAGTGGTCAAACATGCCCTCGACAAAATGGGACACCGCGTCGACATGGTCACCAACGGCCAAGACGCGCTCGATGCACTGCAAAAAACGACTTACGACGCGGTGCTGATGGACTGCCGAATGCCGATCCTGGACGGCTACGAAACCACGCGGCGTATTCGACAGCGCGAGCAGGCCGAGGGGCTGCCCCGAACGCGGATCATCGCCATTACGGCCCACGCCCTGGAAGGCGATCGCGACGCATGCCTGGCCGCGGGCATGGACGATTATCTGGGCAAGCCGGTGCGGGCCATCGAGCTGCAACGGGCGCTGGATCGCATTGTCGCGATGCCGCAAGAGCCGGCGCCGGTTCTTGTCAGGGCCGCGGATTCCGCCGGGGGCTGAAATGCCGTTGCGGTCGCTGCGATGAGTGTCAGGTCAATTATGTCTCAATAGCCGGAGGCTAACAGCCCCCGGAACTCGCGTGAATTGGCGGTTACTGCACCGGGGCCTGTTAGCCCCCGGCCATCCCTTTTGCAACACCGTGGATGCCGATTTTGACACCCGCCGGGGGCGGCGTGCCGATTTTCGGTTGGTCCCGGCCGTTTTTTTAACCTAGGATTACAGTGTGGGGCCGAAGCGGCGAGACGGACGGAACACAGACTCTTTGCTCGAGAGGCATCCGGCATGATGCAATGGTGGCACGAACTGCTGCGCTATGCAAACCGCATGGGACCGCAAGAGTGGGTGTTCGTATTAGCGGCCATGATCGTCGTGGCTCTGTTCTGTCTGCGCGGCTTCGGTTCTCGCAAGAATTATTAGCGGCTCTTACGGGTTCGGAACAGATGCTTGCCCCTTTGGGCGACGGCTTGCCCGCACCGCATTCCTCGCGGGGACGCTCTATTCCGAATCGGCCGGAGCCGCCTGGACCCTTGGGGCGAGCACGCAGCCGCGGTAGAAGTACATGGATTTTTGGAATCTTCAAATCCCCGCTCCATTGGCCCTCGCCCTCATCGCCGCCTTGGGCTACTTGGTGAGCCGGCGCAATCGGTCCGAAGCGACGGACGTCGTGGTCCGATCGCGGCGCGAGTTGAAACGCGCCCAGACCGTGGCGGCCGAGCTTGAGAAGATCACCTGCGAGATCCGCCGGGGTCTTGCGAAGCATCATGCCAGCGTGGCGCGTTTCAAAAACCGCGTAAGCCGCTTGAGCGATCAGCAACAGGAGATCGCCTGGAAGGAATTGTGCCGCGAGGCCGAGGAGATTCTCAAGCCGACGATGCGGTTGGCCACGCAAATCGCCAACGCCTACGACGAAATTCGCCAGCAGGGCGCCAACCTGATGACGTTTACCGAGGTGCGCACCGATCCGTTGACCGGCGTGCACAATCGCCGCGGATTGGACGACGCGCTGGGCGCCGAGTTCGCGCTGATGGCCCGCTACCGCTCTATGTTCGCGGTCACGATGTTCGACATCGACCACTTCAAGCAGCTCAACGATCAGCAAGGGCATCTGCACGGCGACCGGATTCTTCAGGAGCTTGCCCGGTTGTTCGACGAATCGATCCGCGAGACGGACATCGTCGCGCGTTACGGCGGCGAGGAGTTTGTGGTCGTGATGCCGCATACCGACGCGGCCGGGGCCTGCGTGTTCGCCGAACGGCTTCGGGCGCGTGTGGCGTGCCGGCTGCCGGTGACGATCAGCGGCGGCGTGGCCGCGGCCCAAGAGGGCGAAAGGCAAGAGGATTTGATCGCCCGCGCCGACGC
>CAYMQL010000066.1:0-9404 GCA_964392255.1 uncultured Planctomycetaceae bacterium
CCTCTAGTGCGCCGGATTTTGCGCTGCTTTCCGATGCTCTGTCAAAATCCTCATCCCGCACCTGCAAGTAGTGCTTGTTGGCCACGGCTGGACTGTTGCCGATCCAAGAGCAGACCACGTGGATGGGGTAGCTCTCCGCCAGTTCCGTTTCCCTGGTTGACCGAAGGTTTTGGAACAGCTTGGGCCACGGCAGCAAACCCGCCTTGTGGATGATCCGCTGCAATTGGGTCCGCAGATTGGCGTTCGCGTCGCGGTAGCGCGTGATCAGGTAGCCGTTGTCGTTTCGGTAGCGGGTAATGACATACTCCGTTCCCGGCTCGGCTTGCTCGAAAACCTCTTCCAGGTACGGCCGCAATTCGGGAAAGATCGGAATCTGCCGAGACTCGCCGCCCTCGTGGTGTTCCGTCTTGGGGCTGCGAACCGTGATTCGACTGCGTTCCCAATCCACGTCGCCCCAGCGCAGTGACAGTGGTTCGGAGGGCACGCGCAGGCCACCAAACCGTGCCAGCACGAAGAGTAAACGCCACTGGGCGTCGGGGCAGGCGTCTAGGACCTTTTGGGCCTCTTCACGGGTAATGAAGTAGAACCGGCTCGTATTGGCCTTCACGCCGCACCCCTTCATATCCGCAAAGGGGTTTTCCCGAATCAGCCGCTTGCGTAGGGCAGCGCGGAAGAATTGCTTGGCCCGCCCGCAGTGTCGCCGCGCGGTGTTCTCGCTCAGCCGCGCCATCAAGTCCAAGCGGAAATCGTCGGCATCACCGGGCGCGATGTTGTCCATGCGACGATCCGCGCCGAAGAAACGCAAGAGGTTTCGTCGGGCCTGATCCAGATTGATCCGGGTACGGGGCTTTATGTCGGTACGTCCGGCAATGTACTGGTCAAGGAACGTCCCCAGTGCGACGGCTTCGGCCTCTGGTTGCGGTTCGCGGGGCGACACTAGCCCGACCCTCGCCAGCCGGCCGTAGAGAACGCTATCGAGGTCGCCCAACCATGCCGCCGTGTCCCCGTCGATCGCGTGTCCGGCCAACTGTGCGGCCAAGATGTTCTCCACCCGCGTCTTGACGGTTTGGGCCGTTTTCATCGGCACCTTGCCTAGCCGAATCTGTTTCCTCTCCTCGTTGGGATTCACGAAGAGAATCCGCCGCAACCCTTTGGAATCTGTGCTAATGCTGGCCATCGTTCACTTTCCTTTCTTCTGGGGCTGTCGCCCCAGTGTGATTGTCAATTGCAGAAACGTCCCCAGGGCATTCAGAGCTTCCATCGAAAGGCCACGATGCCCGTTGTAGAACTGCGACAGCGTGCTTTCGCTGATGCCTGTTTCTTGAGAGATTCGATAGCGCGTCAGGCCGCAATCGTCGATTGCTTGCCGGAGTTGGTCGGTCAACAGCTTAACTTGTTTTTCGCTCATACCACTAATCTATCAGATGCTATTCATAACGTCAAGTAGTCTTTCCATGCCAAATTGGAAAACTGAGAAATCGCCCACACTGGCCGCAATCCCGCCGGACGGATCGGCCATTGTGGATCGGAACGTCCCGCCATGCTACTGAACCACACCGGCACACCGGCTTGGCCGATGGCTTCGTTGTCGTCGCAGGTTGGGCTTGGACGGCCGCCGCCGGCCGCAACAGGGCCAATAGCTCGGCCTTGTGAGTTTTCAGCCGGCCCAGCAGGTCGGGCGTCATTGCCGATTGTGGACAGTAGCGCAGCCGCTCGCCGTCGGCTTCCAAAAGGATGCCCACCCGCCCCAGGTCCAACAGCAGTTCGGCCGCGCTCATACTTCCCCCCATTCACCGTCGGTTTGCGAATCGGGGGTGGCAGCACTGTCAACGTCAACAGTATTGCCATCTTCGCCGGGCAATTTACCAATACCGTTGACAGTTGACGGCGTTGACAGGTGGAAATGCCGGGTCGGTTGCCCGCGTTGGCCAGGTGGTGTCGGCTCCCAATTTCCCCAGCCGGCCTTGGCCAGTTGTTCCAGGGCCGCTTCCGCTGTGCCAGATTCGCGAAGCCAACGACAACCCATTTGCACGTCGCGGGGTGTTGCCGATCCGCCCCGGCGTTCCAACCATTCGACAAGCCGTCGTCTATCACGGTCTTCGTCTGATTCACCCAAGAGCGCGTACACGCGCCGCGCTTCACCCTTGAACCATGTCGCCAGCGCGATGCCGGCCGCCATGCTGTCCTCGTCCACAACGTCGATGCTGGCCAACGTCGAATCGCCGGCCGCCCAACGGGCGAAGTGGACCACAAGCGCCAACCGCGCAGCGTATTCTTCCAGCTTCGACCACGCAGCCGACAACTCGCCAGTCAGGTCGGCTTGCTCTTGGGCATGGGCATTGTAGTACGCCTTCCATGCTGTCTTGGCGTCGGGCGTCAAGCCAACCACCACGGGGCACGGTTCGCCATCGTCACCGTCCATTGTTTTCAATTGGTACAACCGCTCGACCAGTAATGCGATTTCCGCTTCGGCCGCCGGGTCAATGTCGGCTTCGGTCCAGCGCTTTGCTTTGGGCGGGGGACAGGTCAGCAGCAAGCGCGCCGCCAAACCGGATTCCCGATGCACGATTCCCAAGGCGCGATGCAGAATTGCCGGCTGGATGCCGCCGCAAACGGATACCGACGCTTGGGAAACGTAGATCGTGCGCGGTATGCCCGTCTTGCGGTCCACCACGATACTTTCGCCGTTGTGCATCGAAAGCCAATGGGCCGCGTCCGCGCCCCCCTTGCCGCCGGCGTACCGGTCAAACGATCCGATCCAGCCGGCCAGTTCGTCGCGGGCCAAGAGCAATCCGCGCGGGTTGGCCAGCAGCAACGGGGCCAACGCTTCCACCGTGGTATCGCTCACAACGCACCGCTCGGCTTGCGGCGATTCGGGCTTTTCGGGTGGATCGTCGGCCGTTTTCTTATCCCTTTTACACTCGGCCAACGCCTTTTCGTAGCGGGCCAGATCGGATTCGTACTCTCTCATTGCTTCGTCGTGGCGTTTTAGAGCCTTTTGCTGGCGCTCTCGGATGGGCCGCATTGCCAGCTTGAACGCCGGTGTTTTGGCCGTCCCGCTCTCGCCGACGATTGCCACCCAAATGATTGCCGGCGCGGTCCAGCCTCGCTTTAATTGAATCCGCCGCGTGTTGCCGATGGCCGCCGCCAGTGCCGTCAACAAGGGCAAGGCCACATAGGATGAATCGCAGCCAATCGCCTTCGCGCCGGCCGCCACGAATCCCCGCAATGGTTCGGGCAGGGCACCGACCGGAAACGGCTTAAAGCTTTCTGGGGCCGCCGGCCGCGTAGTGTTCAATAGCTCGGCTTCGTCGGCCAGGGCCTCGACGAGCCGCCGCAGTTCGCCGGCATCGGTCCCGTTGTGGGCCGCCACGAAGTCGACCGCGTCGCCGTGGTCTGGCAAGTCGGGCAGTTCCAGCACCTTGACCACGGGGGCCGGCGTCAACTTCGACAGAATCGCCGTTACGTTGTCGGCATACTTGCGCCCGGGCGGATCGTTGTCAGGAAGGATCACAACTTCCTTACCCGCCAGGGGCCGCCAGTCGGCCTTGCCGGGCGATCCGCAGCCATGTGGCGACGTTGTAGCCGTCAGGCCGAGATCGCGAATCGCGTCGGCTGCCTTCTCACCCTCACAAACATAAACGCGATCCGCGCCTGCCAGTTCCGGCAAACCATACAGCGGGCGCGGCTCCGGCATTCCGCCGATAAACCAACCGTCGCCGTTTCGGCTGACCGGCCGAATGTCTTTCTTGCCTTCGGCCAGGTCCCAGCGGACCACAACGCCAATCGGCTGGACGTGCGGATCATGGTAGGTCCACTGGTTTGACTGCGGGCCATGCCGGCTTTCCAGTTCCGCCACCGCATCGCGGGCCGTGGCGAACGTCCTGCCGGCCGGCTTGCCTTGTGGTGTCAACGGTAATGCCGTTTTTTTGGACGTGCGGCGATTACCGTTGACGTTGACATTGTTGGCAGACAGCGAATCCCCCGCCGGCATCAAGTTCGTTACGCACAGGCCGACCGCCGCGCAGACTGCATCGACGGTACAGCCGGCGTGACACTTGACCAGCGCCCGGCCATCTTCGCCTTCGGCAATCGACAGGCTTGCCCGCCGATCCTCATGGGCAGGGCATCGGGCCGACCAGCCTTTGGCGGTCTTCTTCGCGTCGGACAGTTTCGACAGAATCCGTTCTGTTGGGGTCATTGTCATTAGGCTTCACCTCCTTTCGTGGCTTGGGC
The DNA here is from genome assembly GCA_964392255.1 of uncultured Planctomycetaceae bacterium. Lineage (GTDB taxonomy): Bacteria > Planctomycetota > Planctomycetia > Pirellulales > Thermoguttaceae > CAYMQL01. The sequence goes on from CAYMQL010000066.1 coordinate 4,237, forward strand.
TTGCCGGCTCAGCCAGGCTTGCAGGTCGGCCGTGGGGTACAAAACGGTTTGCCGCTTACCGCTTCCTACGCGGGCACAAGGAATCGGGCCGCGCGGCGCGGTCAGTCCCCAAAGGGTGCGGGCACTAATGCCCAGGGCTCTAGCCGCTTCGCGGGGCCGTAGGGCCAGGGATTCAACATTCTGTGTTGCCATTTCCATTTGCTCCAACAATTCGCCGGCCGCCGACCATCGCAACCGATGGTCCCCAGCAGCCTGCATAACCGTTGGCGCAGTGTTGGGTAAAAAAATGCCCAACAGTTGGCAAATTGCTCGAAAATGCCGTGAGATGCCGGCATTCGCAGGGTCAAGAAAAGTATTCAGGTGTTGGGCAAGATATGCCCAACGATCCAACACCCCGGCATTTACTCTTCTTCGTCGCGGTCATCTTCGTTGGGCGGTTTGGCCCCATAGAGCAGGTGAGGCGCGAATTCGCCGTTCAACAATTTCAAGGTCGCCGCCAGTCGCCCCGAGTCTCTACAAGCTGCTTTGTATTTGCCGTGTCCCTTGAATTGCTTCTTGAAGAATGCCGATGCGGTCGCTCGATCCACGCCCGCCTTCCGGGCCAGTTCGTTGTTTCCGATGGGTTCCAGGTTCAGGCTACCGCCGTCGGCGTACTCGTGGTGCAACGTCAGGGCCGCAATCAGCTTCTCCCGGCCTTCGCCCTTTACTGTGCTTCGTTTGGATTTCGTTGTCGGCTGTGAATCGTCAACCGGCTCGGCCAGGCTTATACCGTTGTGGGCGTTTTGCCACCTTACCAGCGCGTCGGCTGCCTGCCGGACTTCTGGGGCTGACTGAGGGACGCAGAGGGCATGGCGAAGGTTATTAGATTGTAGCAACCAGTAGCAACCGTCGAGTGATTCGTTTTCTCCTTGGGAGACAATCGACCACGCCGCATCCCGCCAGCTTGTCAACAGCACTCGGGTTTCCTCGGGAACCTCGTTGAAGCCTAACAAGTGGTCCAGCCGTTCGTATTCGTGCCGAACATCGGCAACTAACTCCCTGCCGCCCTGATGCTGAAAATGGTTGACCAGGTGTTGTAAGACGGCTTCCTTCGGCTTCCACCTGTGCAGCGCCTTTTGCGCGTTTGTCTTGGCGGTCAGATACTCGCTACCCTCTGCCGTCAGTTTCGCGCAGAGCGTCCCCCGCCGAGTCAATTCCGCCGCAGCGGCGGGGTCTGCCGAGAGTGCATCGACAAATCGCCGCGCCCCATCGTGCAACGCCGCGGGGTCAACGTCGGGATGCCCCCGACCCGTCCGTACCCGTTCGGCTTCTTCTTCGGTTGTCGGCGGCTTTGGAATCACGCGCAGAAGGTTTTCATACGCCGTATGGAGCGCGTCAGAGATCGCCACGATCCTCTCCTTATCAATTGCAATCCCGCCAGCCGGAGTCGGAAAGGATAGGCGACCGGCTCCGCGTGGGCGAGACCAGGGCCGGGGGAGCGACCCCCAGCGATTACATCCTATCAACAAATGACGCTATTGCAGAGTATGCCAAGTGCAACCTTTCCGGCTTTTGTCAGGCCCAAGCTGCGTAGCGGCATCGGTGAACGTTTCCCACAAGGCAATAGTTACGCAGGTTTCAGGTTCTCAAATATCGCTTGATGGTCTTGCGCGCTTAGCACCGTATCGTACAAGCCAATATCCTCGCCCTCGTGCTTGTTGATCCCGGTGTAACTTAGGCTGGAATCCTCGTAGCGTTTGAACTTGTATACCGCGTCGTTCATCAGGGCGCTGTTGAACACATTCAGGCTGACCAGCAACTCAAAATCTTTCACGCTCAAGCCGGTGACCTTCTTGAACAAGCCGGGTTCCAGTTGTGTGATGACATCCCGCAAGCACCGTTCCCTGTAGTCGGTCAGGTACATGAAGATCGGCACCCGCGTGGCGAACTTGATGAGTTTCTCCTGAATCTGCTTCCGCAGACTCTTGTATTCTTTCTCTTCTTCGGAAAGCTCTTTCTTCTCTTTCGCGGACAGTTCTTCGTCGTTGGCCTCCTTCCGGGCCTTCTTCACGGCCTCCGACTTATTGATGATGGTTTCGATTTCCTGATTCAGATTACGAAAGCCTTCAATGCTCATTAGAGCCTTCATGGCGGCTTCATCGGCCATGAGCCGCTTCAAAGTCTCGTTATCCACGTTTACCAGCAGCGCGCTTTCCCAGCGCCGCGCCAGCAGGGTGGCCGTCGTGCCGCTCATTGCCATGTCGAGAATGCCGGCGGCGTCAATTTGCTTCATGGAACTGCCGTCATAGGCAAGAACCGGCAAGAAGCTGATAAACTCGGCCACCTTCTGTTCCGGACTTCCTTCATCCACATTCAACCTGCAACTGTAGTCGGCAATCTGCCGCAAGGCACGGTCCGGTGCGAAGTCGAAGACGTAGCATTCTTCCTTGACGATCTGCTCGGCATTCGGGGCTGCGCCGTCGGGGTTGCGGACCGTCCAAGGCGATTGCACACGGAAGGCCGCCTGAAAATAGGTTTCCGGACTGGATGAGTTGCGCAGCATGAGGATGCCCGTCCACGGTTTCACCGTCACGCCCGTGGTCAGTTTTCCGCAAGACAGGGTGATGCTCTTGGTTGTGAGGGGATCGTCCATCGCCTCCTGCACCGGCGGCAAGGCGGCCGCGCCGATTCCGGCGGCGTTCCCCGCCGCTACGACGACCTTGTAGTCGTGGTAGAAACGGTTTTGCTTCTTCTCCAGCAGATTGCGCATGGCGTGACATGCCGCGACGCTCGGCAGGAACCAGAAGGAATGCGATAGCACGCCCAGGAGCCGCGCATCCGAAAACGGCATTGGCGGTTTCTGCGCGCCGAGTTTCAGGTTGTCAACGCTGGTCGGCATGAATGCGCCGCGAATCAGGTCCAGCCATTTTTGGACCTCATCCTCGTACTTGAACGTCGCCTTGTCGCCGATTCCCTCGGCGGAGAAGAAGACGTTCAAATCGAACTCGTTGAACTCGCCTTGCATGGCGATTTCCCGGATCGCGTCCGGCAGTTGGTAGGTCAGCAGCACCATCCGGGGCAACGCGGCGTAGGGATTGTTTGGACCTTTCCAGTCCCGTTTGGCCCGCTGCTCGTCGGAATAGGTCCAGTTGAAGATTTGCTCCTCGATGAACTCGCCCGACGCGATGGCGCGGAACGGCGTGCCGGACAGGTAGAGATACCCGTTCGTTGTGATTGGCATGATCTCCTCGTCGAAAACCTCGATGCCTTCCCCTTCGCCGAACTCGACCTCTCTCTTGTCCTCGGCCTCGAAGAGTTCCTTCGCGTTCTCGCGCCATGCGCCGTAGTGGTATTCGTCCAGGATCACGCAATCCCAATTGGTCGAATGAACCCATTCGTTCTTCGTCTTGATGCCGCCCGTGCTGGGGTTGCGGCCCAGGTAGTCCTGAAACGAGCCGAAGCAGACGAACGGCTTTTTCCTGTCCGCCTGATCATAGGTCAGGCCGCCGGGTTTGATGAACTGCCAGCCCTTGAAATCCACATGGCATTTCAAGTCCTCTTCCCAAGCGCTTTGCACGGCGGGCTTGAAGGTCAGGACCAGCACCTTCCGCCAGCCCATCTTCTTCGCCAACCGATAGGCGGCGAACGTTTTGCCGAAACGCATCTTGGCGTTCCAGAGAAAGTGAGGCGGCTTGTCCCGGTTGCCCTTCTCCTTGCGCCAACTGGCGAAGTAGGCCGCCGTCTTCTCGACCGCCTCGACCTGCTCCGGGCGTATCTTGAAATCCAGGGATCGGTTCTCCTCGTTCAGTTGACCGGTCCGAACCGCGATGATGGCCGCCTTGACCTGGGCGACCGAACAGCGGAACCACTCGCCGGCTGCGTTCTTGATGCCGTTGATTCGCAACATCCGGTGGACGTCGTGGTCGGTGAACACCGTCCCGTCATTCCGCATGGCGGATTCTTCGAGAACGATACGGTATGGCGGCTTGCCGGGCTTCTTGGTCGGATACTGCTGGGCAACGCGGCTCTGCGCGTCCACGGTTGTGTACCCGACCTTGAGCAGGCTCGCATATTGTGGGTTCGTATCTTCGTAGGCGTAGATCGTCGGGCGCGATTCCGGGCGCGGCGGGAAAAAATCTGGAACCGCTAATGGACGCGAAGGAACGCCAATAGGTGACGATACCTTGTTCTTAGATTCGCGTTCATTCGCGTTCATTCGCGGTTGGTTACTCATCGCGCGCCTCCATCGGGCGGACTATCGACTCGATGAACGCGATCTCGTCTTGCGTCAAGCCATATTTCTTGTATAGCAACTCGTCTGTCCACTGGCGATCCATCGGAAGGTTGGGAACAAATCGGAATCGCTCGTTGTAGAGGTGCTGAGTATATTTTCGCAATGACACAAGAAAACGAACTAGCTGCGTTCGCAGGAAAGCAGCAAACCTCTCTGCCGCAACCTTAGATCCGAATCTGTCAATGACCAAGTAGGTTTCGGTACAGGCCGTGCCCGGACCAGCAATAATTGGATGGTTGTAAATCTGGTGGGGAAAACTGTCACCAGCCCCATAGGCCGCGCCGAGCAGTACCTTCCACTCATCAATCCATGCATCGTTCCTTGGAACCGCAGAACGCTCGATAAAGGTCTCCCCGCCATTGCCGATGATACGAACGGGTTTCTTCAGTCCTTTCGACGTTTCTGCGCCTCGGAAGTTGGTACGAATACTGAACGGCTGAATTGGGGAGACCTTGGACGACAAGTCCCCGAAACCATCACTATTGTTGACCTTGAGCACCTTCTCCAAAATGGGCACAGCTTCGTTTCGACGCACCAGGACATCGTAGGCACCCAAATACCGTTTCATCGGTGGCGACTGTTTGCCACCGTGAATCGTGGTAACCTCGCAGGCGTCGTGCCACGAATTGTCCCAGAGGAAGTAGGACACCCCCCCTTTAATCTGGGTTCCCGGAAATGCCTCCGTTGCATCCGGAAAATCCACAAGCGCCCGCATGCGAGTGTCGGCAAGCATCTCGCTACGATACTCGTCGAGCCCACGTCCACCAGCGAACCAGCGAGATGGAGTCACCATTACTACGTATCGCGGCTTGAGACGCTTGGCGACCCGAACGAACTTCTGATAGATCGGCATGGCAAAGCCACCGCCTGCATCACCTCCGCTCTGGCCAAGTTG
>CAYMQL010000067.1:0-3305 GCA_964392255.1 uncultured Planctomycetaceae bacterium
GGCAAGCCAAGATCGGCCCAGCAGCGCCGCGTCGAGCCGCCACAGGGCCCAGGGAAAAAGCGACATCGCCAACAGATAACTGGTGTGTTCGGCGTGGGCCATGTAGATGGCCGAAAAGCCGTAGCCGATCGCGCCCAGGCACGCCAGCCAAGCCGGCGCCCCGAGATGCCGGGCCAAAACCAGCATCCCCAGCCCGCCCAAGCACCAGATCAGCAGCCAGTACAGACGAAAGCCGAATTCAACGCCGCCGGTTGCCGCTCCAAGCAACAAGAGCAACGGCGAGGCCGCTCCAACCTGCGGCTCGAATCCGACCGGGCAGCCGCCGTTGACCAGCGGGCTCCATCGCAGCAACTCGCCTTGCCGAACGGCGTCGGCCGCAAGCGCGTAATAGGGGCAGAAGTAGTCCTGCGCGTCCCAGGTGCCGGTGCGAAGCCCCAAGACCAGCGCGATGTTCAGAAGCAGCAGCGTTGCGGCGAACGTCCACACCGCCCGCCGCCATCCAAACGCAAGCCCTTCCGCTTGTTGGCCGCCGCCGTCGCCATGTGACATTTCATGCCCGAAATGCAGTTGTTAAGCCGAAAGCATCTTCGCCGCCTCGTCCCGAGCGGCTTCCAGGGCGTCGGGGAGTTTATCGGGCAGTTTGCCGCCGGCCTGGGCCATGTCGGGCCGGCCGCCGCCGCTGCCATCGACCAGCTTCGACACCGCCCGAACCCACTTCACGGCGTCCAGGCCGCGGTCGACCAAGTCGCGGCTGAGGCCTGCGATCAGCGTCACCTTCTTTTCTTCTTCCTGGCGATTGCCGAGCATTACGGCGATCGGCGCGGCCTTGCGGCGGAACTGGTCGATCATCTGCCGCAGCTCGTTAGGCCCGCCGGACACTTCGGCGATGACGATTTTCACGCCGCCCGCCTCCGTCGCGTCGGCGATCAATTCGTCGACGGTCGGTCCGCCCTTCGGACCGGCGGCCGCCTGCTTTTTAAGTTGGCGGATTTCTTTGGCGAGGGCTTCGACTCGGTCGGGCAACTCTTCGGCCGAGACCCGCAACATGCCCGCCGCACGGTTAAACGCCGTCTGCACGCGGCGGATGCTTTCCATCGCGCCGCGGCCGGTCAAGGCGGTGATGCGCCGGGTGCCGGCCGCGACGCTCTCCTCGCCGACGATTTTGAAGATGCCAATCAGGGCCGTGTTGCTCAGATGCGTGCCGCCGCAAAGTTCCTTGCTGAAATCGCCCATTGCGACCATGCGGACCACGTCGGGATATTTTTCGCCGAACAGCATGGTAGCCCCGGCCTTGCGGGCCTCGGCCAGCGGAAGGTCGGCACAACCGATCGGATCGCCGGCAAGAATCCGCGAATTAACTTCTTCCTCGATGCGCGTCAGTTCATCAAAACTCACGGCCGACGGATTCGCGAAGTCGAATCGCAGCCAGTCGGCGTCGACCTTCGAACCCTGTTGCAAGGCATGTGAACCGAGCACTTTCTGCAGGGCATGGTGCAGCAAGTGCGTGGCCGAGTGGGCCCGGCGAATCGCTTGGCGCCGCTCCGAGTCGACCCGCGCCGCGACCGCGGCACCTAATTCGATGCGGCCCTCGCGCAAATGTCCTCGGTGCAGGGTGAACGCGCCGTCAATCTGGGCGTCGATCACTTCGAAGTGAAAGCCGGGCCCGGAGATTTCGCCGGTGTCGCCCACCTGTCCGCCCATCTCGCCGTAGAAGGGCGTTTTGTCCAACACGACGACGATCGGATGCTCGTGGTCCACCTCGTCGATCTGGTCGCAAAGCTGGTCGCTGGCGATGATGCCGATTACCTTGGCGTCGGTCGTCTCGAGCGCGTCGTATCCGAGGAAGCGGCTTCCGTGCAGGGCCTTTTTCAACGCTTCCAACGGATCATGGCGGAACAGCTCGATCTTTTGGCCGCCGCCCGAGTCGATGCCGTGCTGCTCCATCTCGTCGCGAAAACCCTTCCAGTCGAAGGTCAGGTTGCGTTCGGCGGCGAGGGTTTCGAACAGTTCCGGCGGAAAACCGTGCGTCTGGAACATGTCGGCGGCCTCGGCCCCGGAGACGACGCCGCGGTGCTCCTTCTTCATCTCGGCGAAAATGCGTTCGATGCGGTCCAAGCCGGTGTCGATGGTGCCGAGGAAGTTGGCCTCTTCTTTTTCGATCACGCCGGCCACGCGGGCGACCGTCTCGCCCAGTTCGGGATAGGGATTCTGCATCAACTCGGCGACGCGGCCGACCAGTTGATGCAATCGCGGTTGGCGAACGCCCATCTGGTGAGCGTCCAACACGGCGCGTCGCAGCAGCCGGCGGATGACGTAGCCCTGTTTCTTGTTGCCGGGGTAGACGTTTTCGTGGACGGCGAACGTGCAGGCTCGCAGATGGTCGGCGATGCGCCGCAGACGGCGGCCGTTTTCGTCGGCCGGATCGTAGGCGACGCCGCACAACTCGCCGGCCGCCTCGACCAACGGCCGAAGGATGTCGATGTGGAAGTTCGACTCGACGCCCTGCAACACCGAGGCGGTCCGCTCCAGGCCCATGCCGGTGTCGATGTTTTTGCTGGGCAGCGGCCGGAGATTTTGCGGCGGATCGCCTACGCGGTTGAACTGCGTGAAAACCAGGTTCCAGATTTCGACTTGGCCAAAGGGCGTGTGGAAGTAGATTTCGCTGCACGGGCCGCAGACGCCGTCGGGCCCTTGGCTGGGGGCGTTGGCCGGCCAGAAGTTTTCGTCCTCGCCCAGGCGTTGCAGGCGATCCGCCGGCAGCTTGATTTCGTTCAGCCAGATGCCGGCCGCCTCTTCGTCGTCGAGATAGATCGTGGCCGAAAGCTTTTCTTGATCCAGCCCGAGCCATTTTTTGCTGGTCAAAAACTCCCAAGCCCAGTGGATCGCGTCGCGCTTAAAATAATCGCCGAAGCTGAAGTTGCCCAGCATCTCGAAAAACGTGTGGTGATAGGCCGTCCGCCCGACGTTGTCGATGTCGCCGGTGCGGAGACATTTTTGGCACGTCGTCGCCCGGGTAAAGTCCAGCTTGCAGCGACCGAGAAAATGATCCTTGAACTGGTTCATGCCCGCGGGCGTGAACAGCACCGAGGGGTCCCAGCGCGGAACCAGCACGTCGCTGGGCCGGCGCGTGCAGCCCTTGCTCTCGAAGAAGGCCAGGTATTTTTCGCGGAGCTCGTTGGTTTTCATGGCGTTTTATCCGCCGGCGGCGGGCGTTTAGGGCCGGAAATCGAACCCATTATCATACCCGGTCCGACGGGCCTTGGAAAGTCCAAGCGGGGTTGCCTCGGACGCCGCCGCGGCCGATA
>CAYMQL010000067.1:3315-9351 GCA_964392255.1 uncultured Planctomycetaceae bacterium
GCGGAAGGAAACCGTAGAGCGGCGAAGCGTTATAGGAGAACTGCCGATGGCCGTCGTGGTGCTCGACCCGTATGTGGAAGAACTCGTCCTGGCCCAGCGGCAAGGCTCGGACGGCGACCAGTACGACGAGGTCTGGGAAGGAGTCTATATTGTGACGCCGCTGCCGAATGTGGATCATCAAGGCCTTGTTGGGGAGTTCGATTCGATTCTTAGAGAGGTGCTTCGGCGTCCCGGCCTGGGCCAGGTCTTTCCCGGAGTGAACCTCAGCGATCGGAATGAAGACTGGAAGCAAAACTATCGCGAGCCGGACGTGGCGGTCTTTCTGCGCGACGGCAAAGCGATCGATCGCGGCACGCACTGGCAGGGAGCGGCCGATTTCCTGATCGAGATCATCAGCCCCGGCGAACGCACCCGCGAGAAAATTCCCTTCTATAGCCGAATCGGCACGAGGGAACTGCTGATCGTCGACCGCGACCCGTGGGTTTTGGAGCTTTACCGCCACGCGGACGGGCAACTCGTCCTGACCGGTCGTTCGACGCTCGACGCACCCGAAGTGCTGACCAGCCAAACGGTCGGCCTGACGTTCCAGCTAGGCCCCGGGCAACCCCGGCCGCAGATTCACGTCGCACACCCGGCCAACGGACGGCAGTGGCGCTGCTGACGGCGACTTATAGCCGTTTGCCCAGAAGCATCAGATTTCGCTGAGCTTTCGGCGTTACTGATTGGGCAACTGGAAGGGCGAACGATCGCTCCCGATTCATTCGGAAGCAGCAAGAGGAAGCTGAAACCTGCCGGCGACGATGCCCGGTACAGTAATGTCCTCGTCCAGTTCTTCCCAGCGAAGCGCGAACCCATTGAGTTCCAGCGTCACTTTCGATAACTGTTCGGCGGAAGCGTCGCGGAGGCGTTTGAAACGGCCGGCGGGAAAGCCAACGACGCGGCCGTCCGTCAACTCGACAAACACCATGCGTCCCTCCGTCCAGACGCGGATCGCAGCAGGTTCAACGGCGACCGCGGCTTCAACGATTGTGGTGTTCATGATACTTCTCGATCAGCAAAGATTGATGTTCGAAAACCAACCGTTCGACGTTTCGGAGGGCATGACCCGGAATCCCGCGGTTGTTGGCCAGCGTCACGGGATCGAGCCAAAACTTGCATTCGCCGTCTGGCGAACGAACGTGAATGTGGGCCGGCTCGTCGGATTCATCCGAGTAGAAATGAAACCGAAACGATCCTACCCGCAACGCCGTTGGCATAAAAGACTACCTGACTCGCAGTTTCCCGTTGCTCCAACCGCTATTCCATCTTACCCTAAAGTGGCAAAGAGTCAACGCTTACGAATGCGGCGACGGGTTGTGATGGCTTGGAGGACACCGCTTGAATTTGTTTCATAGATGCTTGCCGCGAAGGGGGAGGGGGTGTAGATTAGCGCCCTACTCCGTCGAGGAAACATCGCAATGCGAACAAAGCTAGCCATCGCCATTCTTGTCGGCGCGTTAATCGTCTTAGGCGCGGTCACACTCTGGCGGACGCCAAAGACGCCGCCGTCGCCCGTCGCACGAAGAAACATCGTGACGACCGAACTGCCCAAACCGACGATCGACGGCGGAATGACTCTGACCGAGGCATTGGCCAAGCGGCGCTCCGTCCGCAGCTTCACCGGGCAGCCGCTCAACCGCGATCAGATCGCGCAGTTGTGCTGGGCGGCCCAGGGAATCACCCATCCCATTAAAAAATATCGCACGGCGCCGTCGGCCGGGGCGCTCTATCCGCTGCGAGTCTATGTGGCGACGGCCAACGGTTTGTTTGCATACATTCCCGACGGGCATGCCTTCGAGGTCGTCGCTTCCGGCGACCTGCTCGCCCCCGTCGCCAAGGCGGCTAATCAAAAATGGATTGCATCGGCCGGAGCCGTCTTTATCCTTTGCGGAAATATGTCGATCGCGGCCGGCAAGTACCGCGACCGCGCCGAGCGGTACGTCTGGCAGGAGACGGGCCACGTGGCCGAAAACTTGCTCTTGCAAGCGACGGCGCTCGGGCTGGGCGCAACGCCCGCCGGCGCTTTCGGCGACGCAAAAGTTAAAGAACTCCTGCACCTGCCGAAGGGATGGCAGCCGATGTTCCTCGTGCCGGTCGGCATTCCGAAAACAAAACCCCTTCCTACGAGACCAACATGACGCAATGGTATGAAACTCTTTTTGCCAACTACGGCAAGTCGTACGACAACGAACCTTTCACAAAAGGAACCGCGGGCGAAGTGGACTTTGTCGAACGCGAGCTGGGTGCGGATCGCTCGAAGCGGATTCTCGACATCGGCTGCGGCACGGGCCGGCACGCCATCGAGTTGGCCCAACGCGGCTACCGCGTCACCGGCTTCGATCTGTCCGAAAGCCAGCTCCGCCGCGCACGCGAAAAGGCCGCCGCGGCCGGCGTCTCGGTCGATTTCCAGCGGCGCGACGCGACGCAGCCGCACTTCAACCAGGAATTCGACGCCGCCATCATGTTCTGCGAAGGCGCGTTTTCGCTGATGGAGACCGACGAGAAGAATTTCGCCGTCTTGACCCATGCCGCCGCGGCGCTCCGGCCCGGCGGCAAGCTGCTGATGACGGCGCTCAACGCCCTGTTTCCGCTGTTCCATTCGGTCAAGGACTTTTTGGACGCCGGCGGATCGCCCTCGGCGGTCGGCAAACTGACCTTCGACTTGATGACGTTTCGCGAAAGCGCCGAGTTGACCTTCACCGACGACGCGGGCCAGTCGCACACGATTGCGACCAACGAGCGCTATTACGCGCCCGTCGAACTGCGGTGGCTTTTGCAGATGGCCGGATTCGCCAAGGTCGACATCTTCGGCAGCCATCTGGGCGAGTTCAGCCGCGACCACGCCCTGACGCACGACGATTTCGAGATTCTCGCGGCGGCCGAGAAACACGCTTAGCCGGATAGCGAACCACACCCAAGGCCGGTCCGTTTAATCGACCAGCAGCACCACGAGCCGCTTCGGGCCGTGGACGCCGAGGATCAGCACCTTCTCGATGTCGGCCGTGCGGCTCGGGCCGGTGATGATGACGTATTCGCCGCGGCGGTCCCGCGCCGTGGCTTCCGCCGCGACCGATTCCCACGCGGCCGGCAGATGCTCGGCCAACTGGTCGGTGCGGCCGACCACAATGCACGCCGGCGGCAGATAGCACAGCAGCCGCTCTTGCGGCGTGTTGCAGCCGATCACCGCGCTGCCCGTGTCGGCCAGCAATCGCTCGGCATAGATCAAACTCACGGGCAGCTTGGCCATTTCCACCGGCGTCCAGGTCGGCCGGGGCCATTCGACGCGCTCGGCGGGTAAATCGGCGACAAGCTCTCGGCACGGCGGCCGGTCCATCGCGGCGACGCACGGCCAGCCCTCGGCGTCGAGCAGCTCTTTCAGCTTCGACCGAGCCGCGGCCATCGAGCCGCAGCGGTGGCATTCGCCCTGCACCGTTTGCAATTCCGCGGCGAAGCGTTGGGCCATTTCGTCGCGCGACGGCTCGCGACGCGGCCAAACCTCGGCCACCGGCGGCAGCTCGACGCTCGGCGAACCGACCAAACCGTTGCGGATGCGTTGCAAAATGACGTCGCGGCTGCTCATGGTTTTGCGTTTTTGATTTTCTGCTGGGTTTCGGCCTGGCCCTGGCGGCGCCACCAGGAGCGGAACATCGGCCCTTTCGGCGTCGGCACGTCGCGCCCGCGGGTCCACGCGCCCATCTTGCCCGGATGCCACGGCAAGAACGGGGCCAAACGGGAACCGACGCGCACACCCCACATCGTCAGCCCGTAGCGCCACGAGCCTCGCATCGCAAACGACCAGCCGGTCCACATCAACCAGTCGATCCACGACCGGACCACCGGCGACCGCTCGACCACCGCGCGATGGCGCAGATGAACAAGCTGGTGCGGGATGTCGATTTTCACCGGGCAGACTTCGCCGCACAGCCCGCATAGCGACGAGGCGAACGGCAGTTCGCCGGCCTTGTCCAGCCCGACCAATTGCGGCGTGACCAGCGAGCCGATCGGGCCGGGATAGACCCAGCCGTAGGCCCAGCCGCCCGCGCGCTGATACACCGGGCAGTTGTTCAGGCAGGCCCCGCAGCGGATGCAGTGCAGCGCGGCGTTGCAGGCCCGGTCTTGCAGCATGCGCGTCCGCCCGTTGTCGATAATAATAATATGCAGTTCGCGGCCGGGCGTGGCCCCTTGGATCAGGTGCGTGTAGGTCGTCAGCTTCTGGCCCGTGCCGCTGCGGGGCAGCAAGTTGAGCAACAGCGGTAGGTCGGCCACGCGCGGAATCAGCTTTTCGATGCCCATCAGCGCCACGTGGACCGGCGGCGACGCGATCGAAAGCCCGGCGTTGCCCTCGTTCTCGACGATGGCGATCGAGCCGGTCTCGGCAATCGCGGCGTTGACGCCCGAGACGCCCATATCGGCGTGGATGAACTCCTCGCGGAGATGTTTTCTTGCAATCGCGGTCAGGGCTTCATGCTGTTCGGTGAACGGCTCGCCGAGCTTTTCTTGGAACAGCCGGCCGCAATCGGCCGCCGACATGTGGATGGCCGGCGTCACAATATGCACGGGCCGCTGGCCCGCCAGTTGCACCAAATATTCGCCCAGGTCGGTCTCGACTGCGCGGATGCCGGCCGCGGCCAGGTTCTCGTTCAGGTCGATCTCCTCGCTGACCATCGACTTCGACTTGACCACCGTCCGAACGCCGTGCTGCCGGGCAATTTGCAACACCAGCTCGTTGGCCTCGCGGGCGTCCAGGGCGAAGTGGACTTTTGCGCCGCGGGCGGTGATATTTTGCTCGAACTCGACCAGCAGCTTGTCGAGGTTCGAGATGGCCCAGTGTTTCAGCCGATGGGCCGACTCGCGCCAGGACTGCCACTGTGGGATGGCGTCGATGACCGCGCGGTTTTGCAGGCCGGCGCGCTTGGCCGTTTCGCCCAGCGACTTGACGGCCGCCGGCTCGTAGAGTCCCGCGGTGTTGGCCGAGAGGAACTCCGCGCCGTCGAGATGGGATGGATGTTTGGACATTTTTTGTTAACGGCTGTTCAATATCTCCGCGATGTGCATGGTGCGGATGTGGCGGCCCTCGGGCTTGCGGCTAAGGATGCCGCCGATGTGCATCAGGCAACTGCTGTCGGGCGAGGCCACCACCTCGGCCCCGCTGCGGAGAATGTTCTCGACCTTCGTCTCGCCCATCGCCAGCGACGTGCCGGGCATTTTGACGCTGAACGTGCCGCCGAAGCCGCAGCACTCCTCCATGCTCGGCAGTTCGCAATACTCCAGGTCGCGGACCGCGCGGAGCAGCTTGATCGGCGGCTCGACCACGCCCAGCTCGCGCCGCGTGTGGCAGCCGATGTGCAGCGTCACTTTATGCGGGAACCGAGCCCCGAGGTCGGTGACGCCCAGCACCTCGACCAAAAACTCGGTCAGTTCGATGACCCGGGCGCCGACCTCGGCGACGGCCGGATCGGGATCGACCCGCTGGTAGAAGACCCGGGCCATCGCCGCGCACGAGCCCGACGGCGTGACGATCCACCGATGCGGGCGGAACACGTTGCAGAAATGCCGGATCACGGGCCGGGCCTGCTCCCAATAGCCGGAATTAAACGCCGGCTGGCCGCAGCAGGTTTGCTCCTCGGGAAACACCGTCGGGATGCCCAGCCGGGTCAAAATATCGACCATCGCCTGGCCCGCCTCGGCGTAAAAACCGTCGACGTAGCAGGGCATGAACAGGGCGACGGGCTCGCCCGGCTCATATTTCGGATAGCTCCACGTCGGCGGCGAATGGTTGGTCAGGGTAATCATTATTCTCGTTGCCCGAGTTGATCGTTACACTTGTCCCATCTCCCTTTGGGAGAGGGTTAGGGTGAGGGCTGTTCGGGACGCAGCACTCAGGCACTCATAATGCGCCCTCTGCCGCCCTCACCCCCCCCCCCCCACCCCAAGGGGGAGGGGGGGTGTGCCAAACACCCCCAAAAAAAAACGCCGCAAATAGCGCACGCGCGGGAA
>CAYMQL010000068.1:0-9317 GCA_964392255.1 uncultured Planctomycetaceae bacterium
GACCGCCAGCGGATCGCTGTACCGACGCTGGCGCTCGAGCACATCGGGCATGTCGTCGCTGTTGATCCGATACGTTTGGCATCGCTCGGGCAGCTTGCCGTCGTTGGCCAGCCACAACTGATCGAACAACGGATGCTGAAGCACAACGCCCTTGTGGTCGCCGGGCCGGTTGTCGACCAGCACGGCGAATTGGCTCTTGTCGCCGCTCAGCTCGACAAATCCGCCCACCCGCGCCGTCATCGCCAGCACGCCAAGGTATTTTTTCTCGGGCATGGGACCGAACACCGGCGTTGAAATCGCGACGATCCATTCCGACGAAGCCTGCGAGACGAACACGTCGGAAAGAATCGTGCCGTCGAGGTGCTTGTCGGTCGGGGGCCGCCATGTTTCTTCCATGTCGCGCGGCCCGCCGTGAAAATAGGTCCGCCAGGCGAAGTTCTTGCCGATCGTCCGACTGTCCGGCACGCGAACCACCGCCACGCCCTGGGCATCGCAAAAGAACCAACTGGCCATTTCGCCCTTCTCGTGCGACGGCGTCAGCGTCTGGACCATCTCGGCAAGCTCCTCTTGCAGCGACCGGCGTTCAGGAAGCTCGCTTAACTGTTTTTGCAGCCGCTCCGCTTCAGCCTCGCTCAGCTTGGGATCGGCCAATTCCGCGAGAAGCTCTTGCATCTTCGGTTCGACCAGCGCCTCGGCCAATCGCCGGCGGAGCGGATAATTGGAAGCCACCCGCTCGACGAACTGATAGCGGCGATCCAACTGATTGGCGGCCTCGCGGGCCACGTACTGCGCGGCGAAACCATTGGCGTCCAGCGCCCGCTTGGTCAAGGCGGCGTCCGACTGCTCCAGGGCCGAGCGAAATCCCGCCCAGCCGAACCACGACACCACGGCCAGGAGCAGCGCGGGACCGACCGCGCCGAGAACCATCAAAGGCCGCCGCGACAATCGGCTTTCGCGGTCGTCGAGCGCGTCGAGCACTTCCTGCACGTTGGCAAACCGCTTATTCGGGTCGGGCGACAAACAGCGGTCGACAATCGCCGCCAACAGCTTGTCGACGTGCCGCACTTTGCGATGGCCCGACGGCGGCGGCGATTGCTCGATCGACTTTCGGTAGTGCGCCAGCCGCTCGGTCAGCTCGGGCGTGCGTTCGAACTCCGTGATTGTTTTGCCGGTCCGATGCGGCGGCTCGCCGGTCAACATGCAATATAACAGCGCCCCAAGCGCGTAGACGTCCCATCGGGCGTCGGGCATGGCGTCCAGATCGGCCTGCTCCGGCGCCATGTAGAACATCGTCCCCAAGGCCGGCGCCTGCTCGGTCGAAAGACGCGACTGCCCAAAATCGGCCAGCCGCGGCTTGCCGTCCTGGTCCAACAAGATGTTGGCCGGCTTCAGGTCGCAATGAAGCACGCCTTTGCCGTGGGCATGGACCAAGCCCGTGGCCACGTCGCGAAACAGCCGCACCGCCTCGTCGACCGGCACCGGTCCCTGCGCGATCCGATCGGCCAGCGAGCCCTTTTCGAGATACTCCATGATGTAGTAGGGCGGATCGGCGTCCCAGCCGACTCCGACAAGCTGCACCACGTAGCGATCGGCGAACAGAAAGGCCAGCTTTTCGACCTCGCGGCTCAGCAGCGACCAGTCGAGCCCGCCGCGATGGGCGTAAAACTTGATAGCCACCTTGCGGCCCGTGTTCCGTTCGGTGGCCACCCAGACTTCGCCATAGGCCCCGAGCCCCAAAAAACGCTCCGGTTCGTAACCGGGCACTTGGGTGGGCGGATGGCCTCGTTTGAGGCTCATTTCCATCGCCCGCCGCCGCTCGACGCCGCCCTGGACTTCCGTCGGGTCGTTGCTCATGCCAATAGTATAAAAAGACACGCGGCCGGCGGCGAGGGGTGGCCCGGCCGCACAGGGTAGAGTCCAGAGGCGGCGCAGCGGTTGGGGTCTAACAGGGCCGCCTTCACGCCGCCCCTTCTCTGGTTGCTTGGGCCCAGGGTGTTATAATTCCGGCCGCACCACGCCATGCAACATGGAAAGATCCGGAGGATTGAAACCATGTGGTCGCGAAAAAGACCCGACATCGGCTGGCGCGATCTCCTCTGCGGCGCCTGTCGCGTTGCATTGCCGCCGGACCGCGAGGCCGCCGCCTCTCGGGTCGAACGACTCTGGCCGGACTCGCACCATACGCTGGCGTGTCTGTCGGTGCGAACCGGTTTCGATCTCTTGCTCAGCGCTCTGAATCTGCCGCGCGGCGGCAAGGCACTGGTTTCGGCCGTCACGATTCCCGACATGGTTCGCATTGTCGAGCACCACGGACTCGTGCCCGTGCCGGTCGATCTCGATCCGGAAACGATGGCGCCGCGCATCGATCAATGGCAGCAAGCCGTCAGTCCAGATGTCAAGCTCATCCTTACGGCTCATCTGTTCGGCGGGCGCGCTCCGATGACGCCGCTGTTGGCGCTGGCCCGAGAACGCGGCCTGATCGTGGTCGAGGATTGCGCCCAGGCTTTTTCGGGCACGGATTACCAAGGCCATCCCGAGGCCGACGCCAGCCTGTTCAGCTTTGGGCCGATCAAGAGCAGCACGGCCTTGGGCGGGGCGGTTCTGCGAGTGCGCAATCCCGAACTGCTCACACGAATGCGCACACTGCACGACGCTTACCCCGTACAACCATCGAATGCCTATTTTGCGCGGCTGGCGAAATACGCCGCCCTGAAAGTTCTCGCCTGCCGGCCTGTCTGCGGAGTTTTCGTCGGCGCGTGTCGGCTGGCGGGCTGCGACTACGACCGACGAATCAATCGGGCGGCCCGCGGCTTTCCGGGCACGGAGTTGTTTGCCCAAATCCGGCAGCAGCCGTCCGCGGCGCTGCTGGCCGTGCTGGAGCGCCGCCTGCGGCGCTACGACCGGTCGCGTTGGCGGCAACACACAGCCAAGGGGGTCGCGTTGGCAGCAAATCTCCGCGAATTCGTCGATTGCCCCGGGTCGGCCGTATCACCTCACACCTATTGGGTTTTCCCAATGATCGCCGAAGAGCCGGAGCGATTGATCGAGCATCTTGCCCGGGCCGGCTTCGATGCCACGCAAGGGCAAAGCCTCTGCGTCGTGTCGTCCGATCGAGACGCCGCCGACCACGCTGCGCCCGTGGCGGCAGAACTCCTGGCCAAAATGGTCTTCTTGCCGTTCTATCCTGAATTGCCTCCGCAAGAGTCGCAACGCCTAGCGGCCAGCGTCCGGGCGTTCATCGGCTGGCGGCAGCTTCGCCCGACTTCCCCTTGATCGCCGGTGCGGCAAACGCAAGACAGAAGCGATGGAAAATCTCCGCGGCTTGACGCACTTGATCGAGCGAGACCCATTCATCGGCCGTGTGGGCTTGGGCCAACATGCCGGGCCCAAACACTACCGACGGCACGCCGGCCGCTGCGTAGAACGCGGCGTTCGTGGCATACGGCACGCCCAATTTCCGGCCGCCGTCGGCCGTTTCGCCAATCACGCGCAACAACACGTCGGCCAGTTCGCCGTTCTGCCCGTCGGAAAGGGCCGGGCCGGACATATAGGGCGGCTCGTGTTCCAGCGGATAGGGTGTCTGCGCCGTGTCGCCTAAGAACGTGTCTTGATGTGGGTGCCACTGCTGGCTTGTCCAGCAGTGTTTTTCCGGCACCGATGCACTGGCACTGCTGGACAAGCCAGCAGTGGCACCTGTTTGCGTTTGCCCGGACACGTTGCCCTCACCCCCTGCCCCTCTCTCAAAGGGAGAGGGGAGTCGATTTTTTGCGACGGCTAAGTGTTCGATCAACGCCTGCCGGGCGGCTTCCGGCTCTTGGCCGGGCGGCACGCGGCAGTCGATCTCGATCGTCGCAAGGTCGGGCACCGTGTTGACGCTCACGCCGCCGCGAATCGTGCCTACGCTCAGCGTCTCGGAGCCGCAAAGCGGATGGGCTGGACCATCAGCGGCAAGTCGCGCCGCGTATTGCTCGATGGCCGTCAACGCCCGGGCTATCGCGTAGATGGCGTTTTCGCCGTCGTTCGGGCGCGAGCTATGTGCGGCCCGACCGCGGGCGTTGCACTTCCAGCGGATCACGCCCTTATGCGCGACAACCACGTCGAGGCCCGTCGGCTCGGCCGCGACGGCCGCGTCGGGCTTTCGCGGCATGATCGGGCAAGATCCGCTCGTCCACGACTCCGCAAAACGGGCCGCCCCGCTGAATCCGTATTCCTCGTTGACCGTGCAACTGACGATCACCGTTGGTCGCGGGCTGGGACGCTCGTGTGCCAGTCGGGCGACGGCCGAAATGATCGCGGCCATGCCGCCTTTCGTGTCGCATGCGCCGCGGCCATAGAGCCGGCCGTCGTGCCGTTGCGGCCGGAACGGATCGATGGTCATTCCATCCACCGGCACCGTGTCTTGATGGGCGTCGAACAACAATATTCGCCCGCCGCGCTCCGGCGGCACGTCGCCATCGAGCCGGGCAATGAGATTTTCGCGACCGGGCAGCACCGGCTGCCGAAAAGTCGTCAGGCCCAGCTCTCGGAACGTCTGTCCTAGAAAGTCGGTCAGCCGGGCCTCGCCGAAAATCGCGTCGGACGACTCTCGACCCATCGGATTGACGCTGGGAACGGCGACCAATCGTTCCAGAAGCTCGACGGGATCGAGGATCATGTGTCGGCCAGCCACTCGTCAATGTGTTCGGCGATGAATTGGTCGTCGGTCAAGTGGGGATAGCTTCGGCAGACGCGGTCGAGTTCGGCGGCCTGACCCTCGCTTAGCGTTTCTTGCGGGTCGAGACACCAGATGCCCTCTAAAAGGCCCTGGCGGCGGAGGATTTCGTGGATGCCGGCGATGCATCCGGCGAAACCGTTGGCGGTGTCGAACAGCGCGGCGTTCGAGTCGGTCACTTCGACGGCCCGCTGGAGCAATTCGGCGGGGATTGGGCCGCCGGCGGCTGCCGCCTGTTGGCACTGGTCGAGCAATTCGACGGCCCTGCGTGTCCAAACGGCCCAATGGCCCAACAGACCGCCGATGATCCGCCGTTCGACGACCCGTCCGGCCACAGGAAAGCGATAGGTCGTCAGCAGATCGACGACGATGTTGTCGTCGTTGCCGGTATACAGGGCGATGTCGTCGCGGCCCGACTCGGCTACCGCGCGGACCACGTCGAGCGTCTGATATCGGTTGAATGGGGCGATTTTTATGGCTGCGACGTTTTCGATTTGGGCGAACTCGCGCCAGAATCGGTACGGCAGCACGCGCCCGCCCACGGCCGGCTGAAGATAGAAGCCGACCAACGGAATCACCTCGGCCACGGCCCGGCAATGCGACAACATGGTTTGCTCGTCGCAGTCGCGCAGGGCGCCGAGGCTGAGCAATCCGGCGTGATAGCGCAGCCGCACGGCCAAGGCCGCCTCGCGGGTCGCCTGCTCGGTGCGGCCGCAGATGCCGGCGATTCGCACCAGCGGCGGCCCGCCGCGTGCGTCGATGCGATCGAATTGCTCCGAGGCCAGGCTAAGCACCGGCTCGAACAACCCGACCTTTGGGTCGCGGATGGCGAATTGCGTCGTATGCACGCCTACGGCCACACCGCCGGCGCCGGCCGCGGCGTAGTAGTTCAACAGAAGCCGCTGCCGCCGTTGCGAAAGTTGTCGATGCTGGTCGAGCGCCAACGGACAGGCGGGAATCGCCAAGCCGCGGTGCAAGCGTTGTCGAATCACAGGGTCAAGCGTCTGCGTCATATTAGTGATGAAGCGGTCTAGAATTTTCCGTCCCGGACTTCGAAATGCGTGGCTTTGTTCAGCATTGCCCGCTCGTGGCGGCGCCAATCGGCGACCCAACGAATCAACTGCGACGTGCCGACCCGCGGCGGACCGAACAGCTTGCGTGCAAGGCCGGCATTGCTCAACAGGGCGTCCGGGGCCTCGGTCCCAACGAAGCAGACCGGTTTTCCCATCAGTTCGGCCAACTGTTCTGCGACGCGACGGACGCTAAGCGTTTCGGGCCCGGTGACATTCAACACAAACGGCGGCGACGCGGCCTTATCCAGGCTCAGCAGCGTCATCGCGTTGTTGTCGCCCTGCCAGATTGCGTTGAAATGGCCCATCGTCACGTCGATCGGTTCGCCAGACAGAATCTTCTGGGCCAAATCGACCAGCACGCCGTAGCGCAGCTCGTTGGCGTAGTTCAGCCGGATCAGCGAAACGGGCATGTTCCACGTCCGGCTGAAATACGCAAAAATCCGCTCGCGGCCCAAGCAGCTCATGGCATATTCGCCGACCGGCCCGAGCGAGTCGCTCTCGACCGAGCCGCCGCGCTCGATCGGGGTCAGCGGATAGACGTTGCCGGTCGAATAGGCAACGATCCGGCTGTGCCGATACTTCTCGCAGACCATACCGGGCAGATAAACGTTTCTGGCCCAGGTGGCCGCCTCTTGGCCCGACGAGCCAAACTTCATGGCGGCCAGATAGAGTACGTTGGGCGCGTCGGGCAAACCCATGAGCTGCTCGCGGTCGAGCAGTTCGCAACGGATCGTCTCGATTCCTTCCGCTTCCAGTTGGCCTTGAAGCTCGGGCGAAGAAAACCGGGCCACGCCGATCACGCGGCGCCGCACGCCGGCGGCGTCGCTGGCACGCCGGGCCATCCGCGCCAGGCTTGGACCGATCTTGCCGCCAACGCCCAAGATAATCAGATCGCCCTCGATGCGGCCCATCGCCGCAATCAACTCGGGCGTCGGCCGGCTGAGCAACTCTTCGAGTTGCTCCATGTCGGCAATCGTCTCCGGAAGCTCTTCCCTGCTCGATGAAGTCATAGTCGTCTTGGCAATTAGAGAACGCGGAAACACTTATTTTGACATGCTCTGCGTCGTGCGGCAAGCCTCGAAAGGCCGGACTTTTACAGCGCGCCGCCCTGGGCCTCGGCCCGTGTTGCTCACTCTTGTTGATTGCGTCTCAGAATGGCCATGTGCGAGAAAACCGCCGGAAGCCAACGGTGCCCAGAGGGAAATACTGCACCCATGTACATTCCGGGGGCTTTTTGCCCTCGGCAATTGCGGCATGGCTTATCCGGCTGTCAATGGCCGGGGGCAACCATCGGAGCGCCCCCCCCATTGCGCCTGCGGTTTGGTCAGAACCGCGCGCATGAAAAAAAGGATTTGCATTGGCCAGAGGCAAATCCTTGCTCGACAACAGTGCGGGAAACAGGACTTGAACCTGCACGGCATTGCTGCCACCAGGCCCTCAACCTGGCGCGTCTGCCAATTCCGCCATTCCCGCAACGTCGAAACCTAACTTCGACACTCCGCCTTCCAGTCTAACCGACCGGCGCAGGGCGTCAAGCCGTGGTGCGTTTAACCACCAATAGGCTGAAATCTTGCCGATTCGGCCCGGCTGCCTGCGACTCCAGAACGCGGCGGGCGGCCGCAAGAAGCTCTTCGGCGGTTAGATCAAGCTTGTCGGCCAGGGCCTCGGCCATTTTGGCTTCGTTCTGTACGCGGCGATTGCTCTCAGACGCATCGCAAGGACTGTGGGTGAAAGCCACCAGCGTTTCGCCCGGCTGCAACTCGTATCCAAACTGTTCGAAATCCGTTTCGGGACTCTGACCCAAAAGCGGCGACGTTTGGCCAAGCGATTCCCAGCCGTCGTCGTGCAGCCGCAAGACCGAGAGCGAGCCGCCTGCCGCGCAGCAGACCCGGCCGGTTGCGGTTTCGATCAGTCCGCAGAAAAGCGAGGCGTGTTGATCGCCCGCCGATCCGGTCCAAAGCGTCAGGTTGACTTGCTGGAGGATGCGTTCCGCTTGTCGATGGTATCGGGCGTGGGCGCGGGCGGCGGCCTTCAGGGCGTTGGCGGTCAGCGAGCCGGGGACGCCCTGCTCGACGGCTTTGCCCACCGTAACAGCCAACAAACCTTGCGGCAAACAGAACCAATCATGGAAGGCTCCGCCGACGCCGCCGGCTTGCGACGTTCCGCCGGCCAATTCCCAGCCGTCCAGCAGCGGTGCAAGCGTCGGCAGTTCGCTCTGCTGCAAGCGTTCGGCGGCGGCCAGTTGCTTTTTGAGTTGTGCGGCTTCGGTCCCTTCGTGCAGCAGCATCGCGCGTTCAAGGTCCGAGGCGACGCGCCCGGCGATGATTTCCAGAATGTTGGTGTCGCGGTCGTTGAAATTGCGTCGTTTGCCGCAGAACAACCACATTGTGCCGAGCAGCGTCGTCGGCGTCGAAACCGGCACGCACACGGCGGTTGGAAAATCCTCGGGCACGCCCCACATGCGCAGCGTGCGTTCGTCGTCCAGTACGACGGCATGGCCCAACAGCGCTTCGAGATCGGCCAAGGCCCCTTGCAGCGGGCGCGCCGGCGCCGTAAAACGATCGAACGGCAGCCCCCAACAACAACGCAGCTTGAGTTCCGTAGTGGCTTCGTCCAGAAGATAGAGCGCAACGGCGTCGCCGCCGACGGCCTCGGCCGCCGACTGCAAAACCGCCTCGAGCCGTGCGGCCAGATGTTTCTGCTCCTCGCGATGGGGCACTAACGGGACGCCGGCCGCCAGCTCCGCCTCGCGTTGCCAAAGATGGCGCCGCGTATCGAGCAGTTCGCCAAGCATCGCAGCGACGGCGCCGGCCAGCCGCCCCGCATGGCCGAGATCGATCGGCCGCGGAGGCAAGGCGGACGCAGGCGTCGCAGGACGAAGCGCGGACGACGGAGCAGCCTGACGATTTGTGCGCCGCCGTTCTGTTTTTGATGTGTGTCTTTCACGTTCTTCTTGCGACGTTCGCTCGTTGCGTTGGGGCTCTTCCTGCGGTGCTTCGAGCGCGAGAAAGCCCGGCGCAAACGCCGGTCCGCCGCCGAGCGGCGCGGACCACGCCACGTCGGCGGGTACGCAAGTCTCTGGACCGGACAAATAATCGAGCGTCCAGCCGGTTGCGGATTGAAAGGCGCGGAACAGCTCGGGCAGGCAGGCGACCGACTCGATCTGCGGCCGCACTTCTTGCGGAGGCTGCTCGGTATAGAGCTTCAGACGTTTGTGGGGAGATGCAGGCTTGACCACGGTTGCTTCAAAGGGCGGCAGTAGGGGTGTTGGCAGCCCGTCCGTGGTCAGCCAGTGTATTCAGTGTTCCCGGCAGAATCGCTATTGACAGAGGTAGACTTGTGCCGATCCTGCCGTCGGCATCGCCTATTCTGCGCACAATACGCTACCGGCACAATTTAACATCGGCCGATTCGGGCAATGACGTGAGTCGGAGTGTTGCGTAATTGGGACTGTACGGCACGGCAAAGGGGACAGTCTCATTTTCGCTGACACGAAAATTGGGACAGTCCCAATCCTGTTCGGCACGATTGTT
>CAYMQL010000069.1:0-9293 GCA_964392255.1 uncultured Planctomycetaceae bacterium
TACAAATAGAGCCGTAAACGGTCCAAGAATTTGGACTTTTCGGCGACTTTTTCTCAACCGACTGCCACACTACGGCAGGTCGTCACCCTAGAAAACGGAAAACGGCGACGGGTTTAGAGGTGTCTTCGAGATTTTCAGTGCGTATCTCATCGCCGGCCGCCGCAGAAGCGAATCAACCGGTACGATCCGCTCGACGCCAGATTCCGACCGCCAGAAGAAGGGTACTCTGATCGCGTTTATACGCTCTTCGCGAACCTGTACGGCCGTCTCCTATGCGAATTTACCGATTTGACTGCAAAAGGAGAATTTTGCAGTCGTATTCGCTGGACTTCTGGACTCGTCCGAATCAAAATGGAGTAAAGAAGCCAAACCTGCACCTGGAGAGGTTTTCCATGAGCAACTGGATTGTGGACCGTTCCAAGATTCTCCAACGCGACGAAATGGCGAGGGTCTTGGCCGATCTTCGCCGCAAGGCCCGTCGATCCGTCAATAGCCGGATGAACTTGACGATCTTCCGACTGGCCGCTTGCTGCGGCCTGCGTGCCTCCGAAATCGCCGGCCTGGTTTTGAGCGATGTACAAGTGGACAACACCCGGCCGTCGATCAGGGTCCGCCGTGAGATTGGCAAAGGCCACAAGGCCCGAAAGGTGCCGTTGACCTGGGATGCCGGCACACTTGCCGATCTTGTCGAATGGAAGCGTTTTCGCCGTGAGCAAGGGGCGGCCGATGAGGACCGATTCATTTGCAGTCAACACTCCGATGCGTTCGGCAACCCCTTGGACCGCCGGAACCTGCGTAAGCGATTCCGGGTGAGTTGCAAGGTGCTGGGGCGAGAACGGCAGAGTGACTTGACGATCCACGACGGCCGCCATTCCTTCGTCAGCCACGCACTGCATGGCGGCCGGAGTATCGTAGAAGTCCGGGCCGCCGCCGGGCATTCTTCGCTCGCCACAACCAGCATCTACGCGCATCTGGTCGATACGGACGACAAGGTGGGGAACCTCTTCGACTTCGGCGGATAGCCGGGGTATTTTTTGCCAGGGGTCTGTTTTGACTGGGCTGGAAAACGGTATTTTCCGGGCGCTTATGCTCCGGGGCACTGAAGAAAATCTCGACTTCTTTCGCCGTTCAACTGCCCGGCTGCCGGCCAGAAACCGCAGATAACGTGCGTCCGAATCACTTGTCTTCTGTCACCGCAAGGCATTGTTGCGGTCGATTGCCAATCCGCCCGGCTGCTTTTCGGTCGATATTCGCAATTCTCTGATGCCCGACTCCCTCGAAGGCCCACACCAGCACCGCCAAGGTGGCATTCTTCGTACTCGCCGGCCGATTCGTGTTTGTCCTCGGCACTGTGGCATAGCGACGGCCAACAATCGTTGCCCTGCCCGGCCGTCGCTGGTTCCTCGTTGAACCGATTACACCGAGCGATTGCTGTTCCTGCTGCAATCAGCCGGCTTTGACGGCCTCAGCGCCGCTCTGCGGCGCAGGCCCGCCGCTATTCGGAGAGAGATCGCGGCACCAATGCCAACGTCAATCAGCGGCAAGCGTGACGTTTCTACATCAGCCGATTGTCGCCCGCGCAATGTTCGCCGTCAACGCATCGCGCTTACCAATCGAAGCGCCGTCACCGCGCCGTGCCATCTGCGATTGATCGACTCGGCGCGGTCCCGGCGCGGGAAATTGAGCGCCGAATTGCCGGACCAAATTTCCCCATGGGTTTCTCTCAAGCCACTTTGCTTCACGGTTTATGCGAGGGCCGCGTTTCTGCTTTCTGATCTCCTCCCGAAGCGCGCGGGACTTGCGAAATGTGCATAAAAACAGGGCATTTCGCGTATTACCGCAAGAATCGACGCGCGTTTCCACAATCGGCGCGAATCGGTCGAAAATCGCTTGCTGTCGGCCGGATAGAAGGGAATAGAAGCTAATGTGGTCAAGCATCTTTTCACTTTTCACCAGGAGCAAACAACCATGAAAAAACTGGCCAACATCCCGAACAAGAGGCTTGAGGAAACGTTTCGGCAACATGGAATTGACCGCCAAGACTGGGAGGAGTGCAAACGGTTGGTTATCTACGGCGCGTCCATCAATCCCGAATTGAAACATCGCCTGAACCACATAGGCAACTACAAGGTTTGGTTGGGCACCATTTTGGCCGAATTGTCCAAGGGAATCAAACACCGCTTCCCCCCGCCCGACTACAAGGCGACGTGCAGCTATGAGTCTCTGTGCTGCAAGGCAGACTGAGTCTCAACGCTTCCACCCCCCAGTGTAATCAGCACTGGCCGAGAAGCAAGAGAAAATCCGTGCGGATTCCCTGCGCAATGACAACTACTGATTCTTCACCACTGATTTTGCACAAGGAGAAACAACAATGGCACGAACACGTCACGTCTACCCGGTCGATATGGTCGCCCACCTCTGGGCGCACAAGGCGCAAGATTCCGCCCGCAATGGCGGCAATTTCTATTTCGAGGAAGACACGATCTATAGCTACGGGTCGCATTTTCCCATTGCCCGACACGTCGAAACCCGGCGCGGCCGCGCGGTGTTGTTCACCACCCGCGATTACAGCGCAACCACGTCGGGGCACAAGTGGACTGTACTTGGCGCTTGCAAACACCTAACGGTATTCCATGTTCAACACCCCACCGATACCAACCGCAAGGCGCAGTTCGCCGAATACCGGGAGCGCTACCTGGAACTGGCCCGCAAGTATTCCAGGGCACGAAGCAATAAACCGTGGATTCTCGGCAGTCTGCGCGACCTGGTGGACGAAGCAAACCGTTTCGCCCAGTTTTTCGGCTTGCGCTCTCGGCTGTCCCTGCCCGACGATCTATCGGGCATGATTGCTGAGTGTCAAGCAATCGAGAAGACGGAACGGGAACGGAAGCAACGGGAAGAGCGCAAGCGGGAACGGGAAGCGCTGGAGCGATTGCAAAAGTGGGTTGACGGGGAATCGGATTACTGCCCGTCCTACGGCCCTATCCGATTGCGTATCTGGGGCGACGAATTGCAGACCTCGCGCGGCGCACGGGTTCCCCTTGTCCATGCCGTCAAGGCATTCCGGGTTATCAAGCGCTTGCACGATAAGGGGCAAGCATATCAGCGCAACGGGCACACAATCCACCTTGGACACTTCGCCCTTGATGCCGTTGACAGCGATGGCAACGTTCGGGCCGGCTGCCATGAGGTGGCGTGGGAAGAGGTAGAGCGGGTGGCGACACTCGCGGGAGTCAACTAACGTTCTAACAACACACCGAGGTTTCACCATGAGATACGACTACTACACGATTGACGTTCCACGGGATTGTGGGCCTTCCATTTTCGATTTGGGGTTTGCCGCAATTCGCATGGCGGAACAGCGCGCCCGATTGCATTGCATCCCTTCCCATTGGTCGGCGCAACCGATCCGTGGAGCGAGAGGGAATAAGTCGGTTCGGTTCCAAGTCCGTCGGAAGCGTAACGCATGAACGCCTTTTGAGGAGAAAACAACCATGACCAGCATCATTGAAAACACGTGCGTTGTGATTCGCTGTGCGGAACTGGCCCTAACCCTGCCGCACATTCAGGCGCGCAATCCATTGGCGACAACCGCCCGCGCCTGCCTGATTCGGCAGATATGGTGGGGCGATAGGGTGTTGGCCGCCTTGCGGGACGGCGGAGACTGCCGCGACGCATCGGCCCAACTGGACATAAACGTCAGGGCGGCGCAACGGGCCATGCTTCTCTTGCGGGAAGCAATCCGCCAAGACCTGGATAGACGCCATGCGAACCCAGATTACCTATAGCGGTGTCCGGCTGTGGTTGTCGGCCGACGATACCTACCGTTGGGCAACCCAACCGCGTGCCTCTTGGCCGTGCAGTGAGCTATCGGGCAAGCGCCTGTTTGCTGAATTTGACCAGGGCGGACTGGTTGATTTGACCATCGACGGCCGTATGAGCGATTGTCCAGCCCATGAGCTAACCGCCATTGTGTCCGACCACTTGCGGGGCAAGCTGCCAACCGGCCACCCGTGCGAAACCTACCTGGAGAAACACCCATGATTACCGTCAATAAGAGCGATTTTCGCCGTCAGATTGTCCCCGACGATTGCCCCGATGCCTCTTACCTGGAACAAGAGGGCTTTGCCGACCGGCTGGAGCAATACCGCCAAGGGGCGTTTGATTTCGTCGGCGTCCGTGCGGCCGTCGAATTACCCATTCCGTTCGGCAAGGATCGAATCCTAACCCGGATCGAAAGCCCCGGCCTATGGGGAATCGAATCCGACAGCGGGGAAAACTACTTGGATTCCGTCTTCCAAGAGGAAAGCAACATTCTGGCCGATATGCTGGCGGAATTGGGCGTCACAGTCCAGTAGCTTCCCCTTCTTCTCGATTCTCCGTTGCCGACGTTGCCTCTCCACGTGGCCCCATGATTCTCTGAATCTTGAATCAAGTGGTCATGCCCAATCTTGCCGACAACAGTATTGACCGTGCATGACCGGGGGACCGGGCGGGGTCATAATTGCCACGACCAATCCAACCTGTGCAAATACCGCAACTGGCTGCTCCTTCGACCGTGGTGGATCGGAGGACTGAATCTCTGCCGCGTCACTCGGGGCAGCCTGTTTCCACCTTCTCGACCCTGGAAGTCGTAATAGCCGATACTCTGGCTGCGAAACAAACAGTCGCTCGGGTTGAGCACTTTCGGTTGCTATGATATTCATGCCGCCCAGTCGGCGCACAACAATTCCGCCTGCTCCAGCACAGTACGGGTGGCTTCCTCACGGAGATCGGGTGGGTAGCCGTGTAGCTTGAGAATGCGACGGACCATTACGCGAATCTTCGCGCGGGCGCTTTCCCGAACCGTCCAGTCGATTGTGACGCTTTTACGAACAGCAAGCACCAGTTCCACCGCGATAACCTTCAATTCGTCGATGCCCATCACCTGAACGGCGCTCTCGTTCATAGCCAGGGCGTCATAAAAGGCGATTTCGTCGTCATTTAGCCCGAGGTCTGCACCGCGGTTCACCGCTTCGCGCATCTGCTTCGCCAAGCGGATCAGTTCTTCGATGACTTCCTGAGTGGCGATCGCCCGATTATGGTAAGCGTTCAGGGCCTTCTTCAGCATTTCCGAAAAGGCCCGCGATTGAACAAGGTTTCGGCGTGCCCGGCCCTTGATTTCGTCTCGGAGCAACTTCGCCAACAATTCGGCGGCCACATTCTTGTGTTTCAGGCCGCGAACCTCCGCCAAAAACTCGTCTGAGAGAATGGAAATGTCCGGCTTTTTCAAGCCCGCCGCCGAGAACACGTCGATTATCTCGTCTGGCGCGGCAATAGCTTTCGAGACCAACTGCCGAATGGCCTGATCGAGGTGTTCTCGGCTCGTCCGTTCACCGGAGGGCTTCACTAGGGCGGCGCGCACGGCCTGGAAGAAAGCAATGTCGTCACGAATACGAATTGCCTCATCATGGGCGGCACAAAGGGCAAATGCCTGCGAAAGATCGGTCACGACGCC
Source organism: uncultured Planctomycetaceae bacterium (assembly GCA_964392255.1). Lineage (GTDB taxonomy): Bacteria > Planctomycetota > Planctomycetia > Pirellulales > Thermoguttaceae > CAYMQL01. Next base: position 5,498 of record CAYMQL010000069.1, read on the forward strand.
GGTGAACCTTGGCTTGCCGTCCTCTTGCTGCAATATGTGCTCCTGCGCCGTCGGCAATATGCCCAGCCGTTCTGCCGGCGTGCCAGTGTTCCATTTGTCCCAGTTGAAGCCGTGCATCATGGCGCAACAGACCTCGTATTTCTCCAGCATCGCTGCCACGGCTTCTTCGGTGTCGATGCTCGGCTTTCCCTGGCCACCGCTCTCGGTGTAGGTGGCCAACGCCTGCTTCAACTGATCGGCAAGTCCCAGGTAATCCACGGCCAGACCGCCGGGCTTATCGCGGAAGACGCGGTTCACGCGGGCGATGGCCTGCATCAGCCCATGCCCACGCATCGGTTTATCCAGATACATCGTGTGCAGACAGGGCACGTCGAACCCGGTCAGCCACATATCGCGGACGATGACGAGCTTGAACGGGTCTTGGGGATTCTTGAACCGTTTCGCCAGTTGCTTGCGGCGGCGTTTGTTGCGGATGTGCTGCTGCCACTCGGTTGGGTCAGAGGCGCTACCGGTCATTACGATCTTAACCACGCCCTTTTGGTCGTCCTTATTGTGCCAGCGCGGGCGGAGCTTAGTGATCTCGTTGTAGAGTTCAACGCAGATGCGGCGGCTCATGCAGACGACCATTCCCTTGCCGTCCATTGCCTCCAGCCGTCGCTCGAAATGGTCTACAAGGTCGGCGGCAATCAGCCGAATCCGCTTCTCGTCGCCAACCAGAGCCTCCAGGGCCGCCCACTTGGTTTTGAGCTTCTCCTTCCGCTCGACCTCCTCTCCCTCGGTGATTTCCTCAAAGTCGGCGTCGAGATGCGGCACTTCTGACTCGTTTAGCGCCAGCTTGGTGATCCGACTCTCGTAGTAGATCGGAACTGTCGCCTTGTCCTCCACCGCACGTTGAATATCGTAGATCGAGAGGTAATCGCCAAACACGGCCCGCGTGTTGGCGTCGGTCTTCTCGATCGGTGTGCCGGTGAACCCGATGAACGAGGCGTTCGGCAGAGCATCGCGCATGTTGCGGGCGAGCCCGTCAATCAGATCATACTGGCTGCGATGGGCTTCGTCGGCAATAACGACGATGTTTCGCCGATCAGACAGCTTTTCAACCCGCTCGCCCTTTTCGTCGGGCATGAACTTCTGGATGGTGGTGAACACCACGCCGCCGGAGGCCACTCGCAATAACTCGCGGAGATGGGCAACCGACTCGGCCTGTACCGGCTCTTGCCGGAGCAGTTCGTGGCATCGCTGGAACTGGCCAAAAAGCTGATCGTCCAGATCGTTGCGGTCGGTCAAGGCGACAATCGTCGGGTTGTCCATTGCCGGGTGCAGAACGATCTGCCCGGCGTAGAAGAGCATGGTCAGACTCTTGCCCGATCCTTGGGTGTGCCACACCACGCCGCAGCGTCTGTCGCCGCTGGGGTGCGATGCCTCGATGGTCGCCTCCACGGCCTTCTGGACCGCGTGGAACTGGTGATAGCCGGCGAGAATCTTGTGGAGTTCGTCGCTGTCAGTGTCTTCCTCAAAGACGATGAAATGCCGCAGCAGCTTGAGGAAGCGCTCTCGGTCGAAAACCCCACGGACAAGGACTTCGAGTTCGAGAATGGACGGCGGAGCCGTCTCCTCGCCTGCAACAGTTCGCCACACCTTGAACCATTCCTGGTTAGCCGTGAGCGAGCCGATCCGGGCTTGGAGTCCGTCCGAAATGACCAATGCCTCGTTGTAGTGGAAGAGTGTGGGGATTTCGTGCTTGTAGGTGTGGAGTTGGTTCCATGCGTCCCAGATCGTGGCGTCCTCATCAGCCGCATTCTTGAGTTCGATCACACCTAGCGGCAGACCGTTGACGAACACCACGATGTCAGGCCGGCGGTGGTTCTGGCCCTCGATGACGGCGAATTGGTTGACGACCAGCCAATCGTTGTCTGCTGGACGATCGAAATCCACCAACCGCACCCGATCGCCGCGAATCGTGCCATCCTGGCTGCGATACTCAACCTCCACGCCGTCCCGCAACATCCGGTGAAACGCCCGATTGTTCCCGACCAACGACGGCGACTCCGGCCGCAGCACCTTGCGAAACGCCTCCTCGCGGGCCTCAGACGGAATATCAGGATTGAGCTGGTCGATGGCGCTCCGCAGTCGCTTCGCCAGAACCACATCGCCAAATGAGTCCCGCTCCGCTTCCGGCTCACCAGGAGCGATGACCGGACCATGTGCAACCGCATATCCCAGTTCCTCGAACCAGGACAAAGCGGCTTCTTCGACGGTGGATTCATTGAACTGGTCAGCCATCCCGGTATTCCCCTCTCTTCACCGTTTTCGGTTTCGCTTCCGGGCCTTGTCTTGCTGTTTTCGTTTTGCCTTGCCCTTCTTCTCGGCCGTCCGTTGACGGTCCCGATCGGAACCATCATAGCGTATTGGCGAATCGCCGAAATATACGCTTTGACCCAAATGGGGCGGCCTGGGCGGCGTGTCGGGAGCCAGCCCCAACCCCACAACGCCCAAATCGTGGCGAACCCTGCCCCAGGAACCGCAAATGTCATCCTCGACCACCTGGGCCGCGAACGCCCGTTCGATTGCTTCGGCAGCTTCGGTGGCCTTCAAGTCCCCAAGATGACTGATGATGAAGCCGTTCAGGTCGTACACACCTTCTTCGCAACGGCCAATCTGATCGCCGAGCACATTTACCGCACTATCGCGCGCCTCGGGGTGCTGCTTGGCGATCTGATACAGGCCGTCGGCAGCCGAAACGCGGGGAAACTCGCCGTTCAGCGTATTGCCAAGGTACGCCGCCAACGCGGGGACGGCCGCCGAACCGATCATGCTGAAGACTTCGGGAAACTCGTTCAAATACCAGTCGTCGTTTTCATCATCGAGACGGTTTTGCATGTTCAACAGCGGCTCGACCACTTCAACTTCCCCAAGTTGGCCCAGCGCCCGCCACGCATGGATCGGGGCAGAACCGGCCGGACCATTGGGCAGATTAACCTCGTCTTCCCACATGCGCACAATTTCAATCAGCGCCGGCACATGCTGTTGCGTCAGACCCAGTTCGGCCACGTAGTTGGGCATCTCCTTCCGAGTGCCCCATTCGGCCTCACCGAACGTGAACAGCCGATCCAGCGGCGGCGAGTACGACCACGCTGTGTCCATCAGAATGTCCACTCCTTCAATTCCGCAGTTCGCTCAAATTGCATGTAACATAACCCCTCATGCCTGCCGTGCTTGTGTGGCCATTCAGTCCCAGCGCACTTGTCGGGGAAATGGAATCGACGGATCGTTGTGCCTGAATTCTCTCGCATGTCTGGAAGTCCGCGTCAAGAATCTGATCTCTTGAACAAAGCCGTCACTTATAGAATCGGACACCTGGTCATAGTAACAACTGCCATAAGCGACGGCCCGGCCTTCCCGGTCAAAATCATGCTTGACGGACGGCAGCAATTCGCATTGCATGACCACGGTGTAATCAACGGCAACGCGATCGACAACCGCTGTCCGAAAAACGGTAATATCGGCTGTCGAAGGCCCTTTGAGTTCATATCGCAAGCGCGTCGCTTCAGCCTGAAGCCTTGGAGCGACAATGGGTTCAATCAATGATGCGAGGCGGTCACGGTCACATTCAGGACGATCACTACTGATCGCCTCCAGGCAGGAGCCAAGATCGCAGTATATCGTGACAGTGCCACTTGCCGCCGCGCAGTCCTCTCGGAGGTTGGTCGCTAGACCTTTCGTCGTGTTGCGGTCCAAGTAGTAACCGTTCACACCCTGGGGGGCGTTTTTGGGGTAAATTGATCTGGACATGAAC
>CAYMQL010000070.1:0-9261 GCA_964392255.1 uncultured Planctomycetaceae bacterium
CCCTGATGAGCGTGCCGATCGTCGTGTCGATGGGCGAAGACGCTTTGAGGGCCGTGCCCGACTCGTTCCGCGAGGCGGCCCTGTCGTTGGGCGCCAGCCGATGGGAGATCGTTTATCGCGTGTTGTTTCCGGCCGCCAAGAACGGGCTGTTGGCGGCCGTGCTGCTGGGCGTCGGACGCGCGATCGGCGAGACAATGGCCGTGCTGATGGCGACGGGCAATGCCGTGCAGATGCCGCACAGCCTGCTCGATCCCGTGCGCACGCTGACGGCGACCATCGCCGCGGAATTGGGCGAGTCGGTGGCCGGCGGGCCGCACTATCGCGTGCTGTTCGTCATCGGCCTGCTGCTGTTTGCGATCACCTTTGCGGTCAACATGACCGCCGACTTGGTAGTGAAGGGGATTCGGAATGAACAGCGATAGAAATCAGTCCCCTCTCGCTTTGGACGCCAACCCCTTTGCGCCGTCGGCGTTGGAAAAGCGCAAGCGGATGAAAGAGATCGCGGCCAAGTGGATTTTGGCGGCTGTCACGGCGTCGCTGGTCGTGCCGATCGTGGCCATTTTGTCGCTGCTGGTGTTCCATGCCTGGCCGGCGCTGAGCCTGTCGTTCGTCTTGGATAATCCAAAGGATTTTATGACGACCGGCGGCATTTGGGCGCCGCTGGCAGGCACGTTTTTCTTGGTGCTTATCTCGCTTATGATCGCCGCCCCGATCGGCGTGCTGGCCGGCATCTATCTGAACGAATACGCCGGCGACAACTGGGCCACGCGGATCATCAACATGGCGGTGATCAATCTGGCGGGCGTGCCAAGCATCGTCCACGGGCTGTTCGGCGTCGGGGCGTTCGTGCTGTTCGCCGGCATGGGCCGCTCGCTTTTGGCCGCCTCGTGTACGCTGGCCGTCATGACGCTGCCGGTCATCATCACCAGCACCCGCGAGGCGCTCAGCTCGGTTCCGATGGCCTTCCGCGAGGCCTGTTGGAACATGGGCGCCACGCGCTGGCAAACGATCCGCACGATCGTGCTGCCCAATTCGGTCAGCGGCATTTTGACCGGCGTGATTTTGCAGGTTTCGCGAGCCGCCGGCGAGACGGCCCCGATTCTGTTCACCGGCGCCGTGTTTTTCGTGCCAGTCGAGGACCACGGCTGGGCGTCGTTTTTTCCCTACGGCCTGGGCGACCGCTGCATGGCCCTGTCGATGCACCTGTTCACGCTGGCCACGCAGGTGCGCGGCGTCTCCGATGATATTCTCTACGGCACGGCCGTCGTTCTGATCGCTTTGGTGCTTTTGGTGAACAGTTTTTCGATCGGCTTGCGGGTCTACTTGCGGTCGCGGAAAAAATGGTAGGTCGGCGATGAGCGTTCACATCCAATTCGAGAACGTCACGGTCGACTACGGCGCGAAAACCGCGCTGCGCGACGTTTCGCTCGAAATCCCGGAGCGGGAGATTTTCGCGATCATCGGGCCGGCCAACTCGGGCAAAACCACGCTGCTGCGGTGCATCAACCGCACGATCGACTTCGTGCCCCGGGCCAAAGTCCGCGGCCGCGTGCTGATCAACGGCCAGGATGTTTTTCAGATTCGGAACGTCTACGAGCTGCGCCGCCGGGTGGGTATGGTTTTTCCGCTGCCGGTCGGCTTGCCGCTTTCGGTCTACGAGAACGTGGCCTACGCCCCGCGGCGCGCGGGCATTCACGACCGGCACGAGTTGGACTCGCTCGTCGAGACCTGCCTGCGCCAGGCCATGTTGTGGGACGAAGTGAAGGACCGCATGGACATCCTCGGCACGAAGCTCTCCGGCGGCCAGCAGCAGCGGCTCACCCTGGCCAGGGCGCTCTCGCTGCGGCCGGAAATTCTCTGCCTCGACGAGTTTTCGATCGCCATCGACCCGGTGACCACGATGCGGATCGAGGATATTTTACGCGAGCTGCAGAGCGAAATGACCATTGTGCTGGTGACGAATCTGGTGCAGCAGGCGCGGCGGCTAGCGGCGCGCACGGCCTTTTTCAGCGATTCGCGCCTCGTCGAAGTCGACGATACCGAGACCATTTTCAACAAACCGGCCAACCGGCTAACCGAGCGTTACGTCAATGGAGACGTCGGATGACGCTGTCCAGCCCAACACCGTCGGACTATAGCATCCAGACCCGGGCGCTAAACCTGTGGTACGGCGATTTCCAGGCGCTCAAGAACGTCGACGTTGCGATCAAGCCGGGCGTCATCACCGCGCTGATCGGCCCTTCCGGCTGCGGCAAGACCACGCTGCTGCGCTGCTTCAACCGCATCAACGAACGCTACGGCAACGTGACCACCGCCGGCGAAGTCACGATCCTCGGAAAAAACATCTACGACCACGACGTTTCACTGAGTACGTTGCGCAAGTCGGTGGGCATGGTTTTTCAGCGGCCCAATCCGCTGCCGATCTCGGTCTATGAAAACGTGGTTTTCGGCATGCGCGTCCATACGCCCCGGCGCACTTACGCCCGGCGCGAACTCGATGCGATGGTCGAAGAGGCGCTCCGCGAGGTGCAGCTTTGGGACGAAGTGAAAGACCGGCTGCGGCAGCGGGCGACCCATCTTTCGCTCGAACAGCAACAAAAATTGTGCATCGCCCGGCTGCTGCCGCTGAAGCCTCGCGTGATTCTGATGGACGAACCGTGCTCGGCGCTCGACACGGCCGGGATCGAACGCATCGAGGATTTGATCGACGGTCTGCGCGAAAAATACACGATCGTGATGGTCACGCACAACATGGGCCAGGCCCGGCGGGCCAGCCACGAGTGCATCTTCATGCTGATGGGCCGCATCGTCGAGCACGCCTCGACCCTCGAAATGTTCTTGCGTCCCAAGCAGCCCGAGACCGCGATGTACGTCAGCGGGCATTACGGCTGATAGAACTTTAGCAGCACGACGCCGTGCGCCGGCACGGTCACTTGAATCGCGCCGGTTGCATCGTCCAAATCTTTCTGCCGCCAGAGGTCGCGGACGCGGTTGCGGCCGTGAACGCCCACTTTTTCGAGCTTGTTGAAGTTAACGCTTTCCGGCTGCGGGCCGCGGTTGAAAAAGCCTAGCACCCGGGCGCCGTCCTCGAGCGATTTGGCGTAAACGTCGATCGGACCGCTGGACGCCACTCGCACGGCTTGCTCGCCCAATGAATCTTGATTCACGGCCAGCACCTCGTCGTTGGTCAGCAGGCTGAGGGTGAAGGGGTCGAGCCGTTCGAGATCGCAGCCGATCAGCAGGGGACTGCTCAACATGCACCACATGCTGATGTGGGTATACTGTTCGTCGGGCGTGAGGTTGGCAGGATGCAGGTTCGGCCCCCAGCCGACTTGTCCCACGACGAGCATGTCGGCGTCATTCCAGTGGCCCGGGCCGGAGAAGGGTTGCCACCGGTCCTGGCTGAAGGCGATTTCCGAAACAGCGTAGCGCCATGCCGCGTCGGTCTTGGCCCAATAGTCCCAGATATCGCCGGTGGTGCGCCAGCAATTCGCCCATTTGGCCCATTCGTGCCCCAACTCAAAAGGGGCCGTGTTTGAAAGACTGAAGACGATGTCGCGGCCGCTCTGGCGCAGGGCCTCGCTCATCTCCTTGGTGTGCGGCACGTCGTTGCCGTTCCAATCGTACTTCAGGTAGTCGATGCCCCATTGGCCCCATTGTATAGCGTCGGCGGCGGCGAACGAGTGTTTGCCGAAGCGGAAGTATTCTTCACCGGACAGCCCTTTCGACCAAGCACCCGACGGATCGTCGCTAGTTCCGCCGCAACGGCGTGCGAACGAAGTAATCCACGGCGTGGAATAGATTCCCGCCTTGAGGCCCATCCGGTGCATTTCATCGCACAGGCCTTTCATGTCGGGAAATTTTTCGTTCGGCTGAATGGCATTCAGCGGGCCGCCGCGGACGCCTTGCCAGGTATCGTCGATGTTCACGTAAGTCCAACCGTGATTGACGAGCCCCGAAGCGACCATCGCCTTGGCACTGCGCAACACCTTCTCTTGATCGACCGCGCCGGCCCAGCAGTTCCAACTGTTCCAGCCCATCGGGGGTGTCAGCGCGATCCGGTCGCCGACGATGATGCGAAAGGCTTTTTCGGCCGTGCCTTTGTCGTTGCTCGCCCGGAGAGTCACTATGTGTTCGCCCTTGGCGTTGAGCTTGCCGGTGATTTGCCCCGTTGTCGAGTCGACGGCGAGTCCCTGTGGCAGGCCATCGACGGCAAACCGCATCGGCCGCACGCCGGCGGCGGGAATCGTATAGAGCAGCGGAGAGCCGGGCCGAACGCCGAATACGCTTGGGCCGTTGATGCGTGGCGCGTCGGACGCGGGAGGCGTAAGAATGTAGCCGGTTTCCGCCGCCCCTGTTTTGCCACAAAGACACATTCCAAACAGGGCTACCGATAACCCGAATTGAGCGAAAGAATTCATTTCTTCCCCCAATCGCGCCGCTGGCGCGAGCTGAGGATGCCCATGGCCTTGCGATACTTGGTCACGGTGCGGCGGGCGACGGTCAGACCGTGCTCGGCCAGCTTGACGACGAGCTGGTCGTCGCTCAGCGGATGCTGTTTGTCTTCGCCGTCGACGACCTCTTGCAGCTTCAGCCGGACGGCGTCCCAAGCCACTTCTTCGCCGTCGGCGCTGACGGTGCCGCCGCAGAAGAATCGTTTCAACGGGAAAATGCCTCGCGGCGTCTGAATCCACTTCTCATCGACCGCCCGGCTAACGGTGGTCACGTGGACGCCCACCTTGTCGGCGATTTGCTGCATCTTCAGCGGCTCGATGGCCTCGACGCCTTTGTCGAGAAACTCCTTTTGATGGTCGACGATAGCCTGCGACACCTTGGTCAGCGTGGCGCGGCGCTGCTGGATCGAATCAATCAGCCACTGGGCGGAGTTCACCTTCCGCTTGATGTACTCGCGGGTCTCTTCGCTGGTGCCGGGGTCTTGGAACAGCTTGCGGTAATAGGGACTGATGAAAAGACTGGGCGTGTGCCCATCCTCGAGTCGCACGCAATACCGGCCGTCTTCGTCGCGTTCGACGAACACGTCGGGCGTGACCGGCGGGGCGGCCGCGTTGTTGAAATCGGCGCCCGGCTTGGGGTTCAGCTTGCGCAGCTCGACGAGAATCTCTTGGATCAATTCGATTGCGTACCCGGTGCGCCGCTCGATGACCGGAAGCCGGTTGTGTTCGAGGTCTTCCAAATGATTCGAAATCAGCGTGCGAAGCTCTTCGTAATAAGGCGCCCCAGGTTGCAACTGGAGCAGAAGGCACTCGCGCAGGTCCCGGGCGCCGACGCCGGGCGGGTCAAGCTTTTGGACCAACGCCAATGCCTGTTTGGCCCGCTGCAAGTCTTCCGGGCCGGCCTCGGCCCCCAACAGATCTTCGAGCCGCCCCTGTAAATATCCGTTCGCGTCGAGGTTGTAGATAATGCGGTCGGCCATCGCCCGCAACGCCGGGTCTAACTCGAACCAGCTTAACTGGTCGTGCAAATAATCCTGCAACGATTGCGGCCGGGCGACCATGTTGGCCATCGCATCGACCTTCCGCTGGCCGGCCTCTTCGATTTCGCCGCGCGAGGGATGAGACCGCTCCTCGAAGTGGTCGGGCCATTGCTCGTCCATCTCCAATAGCCGCTCGAAGTCGCCTTCGTTCGCGTGGGCCTCGTCGATCACCAACTCGCGCTCTTCGGCGCTGGGGGCGTCCGGCGCCTCGCGATCCTCGGGCTCGCCCCCCTCGACCGCCGCATCCGGCTCTTCCTCTAAAATCTCCAGAACCGGATTCTCTTCCATCTCCTGCTCGATCCGCTCCTCCAACGCCAGGATCGGCAATTGCAGAATCTCCATCGATTGGATCATCCGCGGCGCGAGCACCTGCTTCTGGACGAGCCGAAGGTCTTGGCCGAGGGAGAGACGCATAAGAGAGGTTCAGGGCCGGAGGTCAGGGGACTGGGGTCAGACGTCAGGGCCGGAGGAAGCTCTTGCCGGTCGATTCACTCTTCTTCGATCTAAAAACTCTGCCGGCCGCTCATCGCGTCGGCCAGAATTTCTTTATTAGCGAACTCAAGCACGCTTCCGGTGGTGATGCCGCGGGCGAGTCGGGTCATGCGCACCGGCAACTCGGCCAGCAAGTTCGAAATATGCAGGGCCGTGCCGTCGCCTTCCACCGTCGGGTTGGTCGCCATCACGACCTCCTTGAACCCTCCTTCGCGCACCCGGCTCACCAGGGCGTCGATTGTCAGTTGTTCGGGCCCAATTCCGTCCAGCGGCGCAATCTTGCCCAGCAGAACGTGGTAAAGCCCTCGATATACGCCCGACTGCTCCAAGGCCATCAGGTCGCGCGGCTGTTCGACCACGCAAAGAAGGTCTTGCTGCCGGCTCGGATCGCGGCAGATCGAACACTCCTCGCCTTCCGCCAAATTATAGCACTTTCGGCAGTATTGAACATTGTCTTTGACGCTGCGAATTGCGTCGGCCAGCGCCAGCGCCTCGTTGCGATGGATGCGCAAAATATGATACGTCAGCCGCTCGGCCGATTTTTTGCCGATGCCGGGCAGCTTGGCGAACTCGTCGATCAACCGCGTGACGGATTGGGTCAGTTCGGACATGGTTGTTTCGAGTGGATATTCGAGTGGCTCTGATCCGCATTTCTCAACACCGTTTAGCCGGCGAACTTGTTCGCCGCGTGTTTTTGCTTAAACGATCGAGCATTCACGGCGAACAAGTTCGCCGGCTAAACAAAACACGTTGCCGGTAGTTTTCCCGTGTGCTGAGAAATGCGTGCCAACCCTCCCCCAGAAGGAGAGGGGACTTTTCTATTCCCTAATCCCCAATCCCCGTGCCTTCCTTTTCGTCCGATTCGTTTTCGCCAAGTTGCGCAATGACTTCGTCCAATCCGCTCGGCAGGGGCAAGCCGCCGGTCAGTTCGCGCATCGCGTCGACGTGCATTTGTTTGCTTCGGGCAACGGCCTGATTGACCGCCGCGACGACAAGGTCTTCCAGCATCTCGCGGTCGTTTTGAGCGATCAGCTTCGGATCGATGCGGCAGGCGAGCACTTCCATCAGCCCGTTGACCTCGATTTCGACCATGCCGCCGCCGGCGGCGCCGGTCGCGCGGCGTTTGCGCATTTCTTCGGTAATGCGGCCCATCTGGCCGCCGATCTGTTGAGCCTGTTTCAACAAGGCGCCAAAATTCGCGATTCCTTTGAACACTTTTTTTACTCCCGGGGCGATGGATCGTCGACGCGAACGGGCTGGGCCCCGAACAACTCGCCCGCCCGATGGACTAGCGGATTCTGCATCACGTCGAGCAAACGCTGATGGGGCGAGACTGCCCGCGGCGCCGCTGCCCCCGACGCGCTGACATCGTCGGCCGCAACGGTAAACTCCACACAAACGCGCTGTCCCGCTATCTCCGACAGCGCCTGCTCAAATCGCGCAACCTGCTCCGGCCGTTCGCACGCGCTCTTGCAGATAGCATAGCTGGATTTGAAGTGGACGACCAGACGATTGGGCGGCCGAAACTCGACCGAGTCGAACTGCCGGGCCTGATCGACCGCCATGCCGGTCATCCGCTCCAGCGCGGCGTTCCAGATTTCCACGGCATTATCGGCCGAAAGAGCAACCGACGCGGCGGCAGGCGACTCGCCTAGAGGCGATTCTTCCGGTTCGGTCGGCGACGCCGCCATTTTTGACGGGACTACGGCCGGATCAACTTTTTTTTTTGCCAACCCCGCCGCAGCAGACTGGGACAAGGGTGCAGTCGGCCCCGCAGACGCCGCCGGCTGCAATCGCAATTGAGCGATTACGTCCGAGATCGCCTCAAGGTCCGCCAGACGGCTGATTTGCACGAGCGCCAGTTCGGCCAAAATGCGGCCCTGCGTGCTGTAGCGCATCCGCGAAAGCGTTTGATCGAGAATTTGCATCACGGCCAGCAGCGCATCGAGCCCCAAACGCTTGCCCGCCGCGATCACGCGATCGGCCTCGGACGGCGACGTGTAAAGAAACGCCTCTTTCGAGCATCCGACCGCCGCGACCATGCAATCGCGCAGGTAGCCGAACAGTTGCTCGATCAACAATGCGGGATCGACCCCGGCGCCGAGCGCGGCGTCCAAGTCGGCCAGGGCCGCGGCCGAATCGCGATCGATCAGATGCGCGACCAACGCCGCCAACCGCTCTTCGCCGGCGGTGCCGAGCATCCCATGCACGTCGGCCACGGTGATTCGGCCCGGTGCGAAGGCCAACAGTTGCTCCAACAGCGACTGGCTGTCGCGCATCGAACCGGCGGCACGCCGGGCGAGCACTTCCAGCGCCTCGGCGTCGGCCTCGACGCCCTCGGCCGCCACGATTTGCTCAAGCCGCTGATGGATCGAGCGGGTCAGGATGCCCGCGAAATCGAACCGCTGGCACCGCGAGAGAATCGTAATCGGAATCTTTGTCGGCTCGGTCGTGCAGAAGATGAACTTCACATGTTCGGGCGGCTCTTCGAGCGTCTTCAACAGGGCGTTGAAGGCCTCGCGCGTGAGCATGTGAACTTCGTCGATGATGTAGATTTTATACCGGGCCCGACTCGGCCGCACGCCGGCGTTCTGGCGCAACTGGCGTATTTCGTCGATGCCGCGATTGCTTGCTCCGTCGATTTCCAGCACATCGACGTCCTCGCCCGTGCCGATGCTCCGACAGATGTCGCACTGGTTGCAAGGCGTCGGCGAGGGCCCCTTCTCGCAATTCAAGGCCTTGGCCAGAATCCGCGCGGCCGAGGTTTTTCCGACGCCCCGGGCGCCGGTGAATAGATAGGCGTGGCCGACCCGTTGGGTAGCAATCGCGTTCGACAACGCCTGGGCGACGTGTTCCTGGCCGATCAACTCGGAGAACGTCTGCGGCCGGTAGCGCCGGGCGACGACGACGTACTGGTGCGCGCGGCCGGCATCGGCGGCAGGGACATCGGCGTTGGCGTCGGTGGAAGACATGAAGGATTCAGGGGCCAGGGGTCAGGGACCAGAATTTGGCTGGATACCGATTTCAGATTCTGAACTCTGACCCCTGACCTCTGCTCCCCGGCCCCCGATGAGAGGCCCGCCGCACCTGAAGATGACCGTTTATGGCTGCTGACTTTCGTCCCTGACCAGGTTCACGGGTCCCCATTGCGGGGACCTCTCATCGGACGCCGGAAAACAGAGGATTTTTTTCGTTAGGAATCGGGGACTGTCCCCTTTGCCGCGGATCGACGGGTTGGGCCGATCTCATTTTCAAATCCTAACCCCGAGTCTCCT